>JACQTT010000008.1 GCA_016210665.1 Chloroflexota bacterium
ACCCCGTAGATATGATGATAGCTGGAGTGGCTTTCGCCACCGGTTGTATGACCTGCTTCGGAGCTGCCATCGTGGTAGCCATGATAGTGTACATTGGCCTGGCGGGTTCGGCGGTTGTCGGAGCTTTCACCCTCTTTCTCTTCTCCATGGGAATGGGCATCCCTCTGGTCATTGCCGCCTTCGCTATGTCCAAGGTTCTGCCTCTGCTCTCCCGCTTCGAGAACGCGATACGTTGGATAGGCCTCGCCAGTAGCTTGGTCATGGTGGGGTTCGCTGTTCTGCTCATCACCGGCAACTACATGGCGCTGACAGAGTGGGTGTATAGGCTGATACCGTTGTCGCCCTAGTTCACGATGCCTCGGCGCAGGCGTGGAGGACGGACAAAGCACTTCCAGATACCCACGCTGCCGTGTGTCACAAAGGCTATATATGATCCCTTTGGCCTACTGCACATCCGAGTATGTTGATGCTACAATTGCCCTAAATACTTTTCTATCAGCCGGGAGTAAGAATGGTTCTCAGCGATCACACGATAAAGGAGGAGTTGGCAAGGGGTAGAATAGTCATTCAACCCTTTGATCCCTCTTGTATTCAGCCCGCCAGCGTTGACGTTCATCTAGATCGCAAACTGCTTGTGTTCCGCAACTCGCGACGCCCATACATAGATGTTCGCCAGGATATATCAGACCTAAATGAGATGGTGGAGATAGAGAACGAGACCCCATTTATCTTGCACCCTGGCGAGTTTGTGCTAGCGAGTACGCTGGAGTATATTGCCATTCCCGAAAACATCGTTGCCAGGTTAGAGGGAAAAAGCTCCCTGGGTCGCATTGGACTCCTTATCCACTCCACAGCCGGATATGTGGACCCAGGTTGGAAAGGGCACCTGACCCTGGAGCTCAGCAACGTGGCCAACCTGCCCGTCACCTTATATTACGGGATGAAGATAGGCCAGATCTCCTTTCTCATGCTTACAACCCCCGCGGAAAACTTGTACGGGTCACCAGCCCTCGGCAGCAAATACCAGGGCCAAACAGAGCCAACGGCGAGCCGGATGCACGAAGACTTCTTGACGAAACGGAAAAAGGCAGATAAATAAGGGGTCTCGGCATACCAGAAGTCTTCATCTTCTAGGTCTCCAGGAATTCCTGAAGGGAAACTAAAGCCTCCGCCCAATAAGCCTGGATCCGCGAAACCTCGCCAGCATTGGCAAGCTTCGTGTGCTGAACCGTTACCTGGCTCTTGTTCTCTCCCTTGGAGTAAAAGTTAACCTCAACGTGTGTTTTACCATCTGCCCAGCTAACTCGCATAGACCTGTCCTGAGAAGCTTTCCTTATGCTGACAGACCTATCCGGCAACCACTGCGAGCGCATGTTTTCCGCTGACCAGCATTGAAACAGGTTAACTACACCCGTTTTCACTGTCTTGCTTACGCTTACCTGATAGCCGCCAGGAGTCTCGTAGCGTTCCCGCAAGCCGCGCTCCTGCTCATATCTCACAGTCACCATCTGCTGCCACCAGGGCGCGACTCCGTGTTCGTCCCTAAGATGCGCCACGATCTCCTGGTGGCTCATTCTCGTCGCACCGGCGCCGTCTAAAATGACGAACCACTCGTCCCAGGTCTTGCCTGTCTTGTCTAATACAGCCTTGTCGCTAATTGGAGATGCTTTCGATCTCTGCCTTTTAGACTCCATGATGTAACCCTCCTCCTAACAAGAATGGCCAAAACAGTAGCGCCAGTCAACTGTGTTGTGAAACCTGGGCAATGTTCTTTGTTAAGCATAAGCGCATGTCGTCCCAGTTCTTCTGTCACAACTTCTAACAAGGCTCTATTCACTGTAGTTCGTTTGTTTCAACGCTTGTGAACGAAATGTTATAATTTTATCTAAGGTTAATGAGCTAATGAAAATCTACACCAAGAGAGGCGACAAAGGGGAAACCAGCCTTCTATACGGAGGGCGCGTGTCCAAAACAGATCCTCGCTGTGAAGCCTACGGTACAACCGATGAAGCTGTATCTGCTTTAGGGTTGGCGAGAGCCCTATCTCAAAGTTCAAAGGTAAAAGCTATCGTGAAACGGATTCAGCGAGAGCTCTTCACTGTAGGGGCCGAACTGGCTACCAGCCCAGAGGAGTATTCCAAGCTAAAGAAGCATTTCAGCGTAGTGACTCCTGAGATGGTCACAAGCCTTGAACACCTGATAGACGAGCTTAGCGAAGAAGTCACACTTCCCAGGTCCTTTATTATTCCAGGGGCATCCCCTGCCTCTTCGGCTCTGGATATGGCCAGAAGCATCCTGCGCAGGGCTGAACGCCGAGTGGTGACCCTTAGCGAGGAGGGAAGGCTTCCAAATCCTGAGGTTCTGCGCTATCTGAACCGCCTGGCCGATCTGGTTTTCATGGTGGCCCGCTACGAAGATAAAGAGTTGCCTTTGGAGATACTGAGTGGCGATGACGACACAAAATAGGCCTGCACTCATGAAAGCAAGGGTAATATGAGATTCCCTTCTATTTTGGAAAGCCAAAGGTCAGAAGATGTCTCAGCTTAAGATAGCTATAGTGGACTACCAGGCAGGTAATCTGAGGAGCGTGGCCAAGGCCATAGAAAAGGCAGGCCAGAGACCCATCATAACCAGCGATCCCAACGCCATCGCCTCCGCAGATGCCCTAGTCTTCCCTGGCCAAGGTGCCTGCGACAGTGCGATGAGAGCCCTTAATCAGCGAGGTCTTACCCAGCCTATAAAAGCCTTTATTGCCACTGGTCGCCCATTCCTGGGGGTGTGCCTGGGTCTCCAGCTTCTCTTTTCGTACTCGGAGGAGGGATTAGAACCTGGCCTGGGAACCTTTCCCGGAAGGGTACGGCGCTTGCCCGACGGCCTCAAGATACCCCACATGGGTTGGAATCAGGTGCGATTCACTCAGGAGCACCAGGTATTCAAGGACGTCCCTAACGGGTCTTATTTCTACTTTGTTCACAGCTATTACCCAGATCCAGAGGAAGCCTCCCTGGTGGCTTGCACTACAACCTACGGGATTCAGTTCTGTTGCGCCATAGCAAGGGATAACCTGGTAGCTACCCAGTTTCACCCCGAGAAGAGCGGCACCCTGGGATTGAAGATATATGACAACTTCATCAAATTTGCTATCTCAAGGAGCTGAGATCCCATGGAAGTGATTCCAGCTATCGACCTTAGAGGGGGTAAGTGTGTGCGACTTTATCAAGGGGACTATAACAAGGAGACCATCTACTCCGAAGACCCCCTGGAGGTCGCTCTGCGCTGGCAAGAGCTGGGTGCATCTCGTCTCCATGTCGTAGATCTGGACGGCGCCCTTGCAGGTACCCCCATCAATGCAGGGGTCATCAATGGCATCGCCGCCCTTGTAAACATACCAATACAGGTAGGAGGAGGCATCAGGACCTTGGACGCAGCAGAAGGAGTTATCGGTATGGGTGCCGATCGTATCATTTTAGGCACCACCGCAGTGGAAAACCCTACCCTGGTGGCGGAAGCCTGCAGAAAGCTGGGCTCTGATGCGGTAATCGTTAGCGTTGATGCCAGAGATGGCAAGGTAGCCATAAAAGGATGGACAGAGAACACCAGGTTTTCGACCCTGGAACTGGTGGATAAGATGGCCCAGCTAGGGGTGGAACGCTTTGTGTTTACCGACATCTCCCTCGATGGCACTCTCGCGGCACCCAACCTTCAAATCGTCAGCAAGCTGGTAGAAAAGACAGGCCTGAAGTTCCTCGCTTCGGGAGGTATCTCATCTGTCGAGCACCTGAGAATTCTGGCTAAGACAGGGGTAGAAGGTGCTATTATAGGAAAGGCCCTTTATACAGGAGCGATAGATTTGCAAGAAGCGCTGATAAGCATTAGAACTCAGGAGGTATAGCCGCGTGGCACGAAAGTTCAATCCCGAAGATAAGAACCTTCTTTTAGAGACGTCAAGACAGGAGCTGATTGACCCCCAACGTATCCTCTCCTTCTTGCCTCTCAGAACCTACCAAATTGTGGGCGATATAGGGTGCGGCCCCGGCTATTTCACCATTCCCCTGGCTAAGTATCTATTTGATGGGAAGGTCTGGGCGGTAGATGTCCAGCAGGAGATGTTAGACGCCCTTCAAGAACGCCTAAAGCAGGTTCACCTGACCAACGTTGAGCCACTCTTATCCTCAGACGCCAAACTGCCCTTCGATAAGGACAGCCTTGATGGCGCACTGCTCGCCTTTGTCCTTCATGAGACAAAAAACAAGAAGGGATTTCTGGCACAGGTGAAGGAGAGCCTTAAAAAAGGCGGCTGGGCCGCCATACTTGAATGGTACAAAAAAGAGACGGAATACGGGCCACCTTTAGAGGCCAGGATAGAGGAAGAGGAGGCACAGGAATTAGTGGCAAAGGCCGGCTTTCGCTTCACTAGCCTTCGAGACCTCAACGGCAAACATTACATGTTGTTGCTGAGGAAGTAGTAGAAATCCTTTAACATCATTACCCCTCAGACTAAAAGTCCACCCGTTACCCTGGCAATATTTATGTGCACCATTAATGAGGAGGGAGTCCAAAGCAAAACTGATGCTTACCAAACGTATTATCCCCTGCCTGGATGTAGATGCCGGACGCGTGGTCAAAGGCGTTAGCTTCGTGAACCTGAGAGACGCCGGTGATCCCAAGGAGATGGCCTCCTTCTACGACGAGGAGGGCGCCGATGAGTTGGTATTCTTGGACATTACCGCCAGCTCCGATGCCAGGGAGATCATGGTAGAGGTAGTCAAGAGGGTCTCCGAAGAGGTCTTCATCCCCTTGACCGTTGGCGGTGGTATTCGTGGCGTCGCCGACGTACGCCTAATGCTTGAGGCAGGAGCCGACAAGGTGTCAATAAATACCGCCGCTATCCAGGACCCCAGGATAATCGCCCAGGCATCAGACTATTTCGGTTCTCAATGTATCGTGGTTGCCATTGACGCCAAGAGAGTTATGTCAACACCCCCTAAGCCTACTGACAAAGAGCTGGGGCTTGGCCCCGACTCTCGCTGGGAGGTATATACTCACGGTGGCCGCTATCCGGCCGGCCTGGACGCCATCAAGTGGGCCAAGCGCTCGGCCGAACTGGGGGCCGGAGAGTTGCTAGTAACGAGTATGGACACCGACGGCCGCCTAACGGGATACGACCTAGAGCTAACTCGCACCATCTCGGAGGGGGTATCTATACCTGTCATCGCCAGTGGCGGCGCTGGGAACCTGGAGCACTTATACGAGGCCATAGCCATGGGCAAAGCCGACGCTGTGCTAGCCGCCAGCATCTTCCACTACGGCACCTTCCGCATCTCCCAAGCCAAGGAGTTCCTCGCCCAGCGAGGTATCCCGGTACGGCCCAACGTCCCGACAGAGCGAGGACGAGAATGAGCACCGCCATCAAGGCAGTCATCTTTGACGTTTACAGCACCCTGTTCCTCAACGACCTGCGTTCGACGCTAGGGACCTTCGCCAAGATATGCTCCCGCCAGAACCTCCCCGTGGACGCCGAGACCCTCTGGAAGCTGTGGAAGCCCGTGGAAATGGAGTTCAGGACAAACCGAACGAACCTTGAGAATCAGGATGATAACCCCCCTTTTAAGTCCTATGAAACGGCCTGGACAGAGTGCTTCCAGCAGATTTATGATGGCCTGGGCGAAGGCGATGCCTCTGCAGCAACGAAGATAGTAATTCAGGATATGGGATCTCGAAGGCCGTTTGCTGAGACCTTCCAGGCGCTACAGGCCATCCAGCCCCGCATCAGGACTGCCGTCCTCTCCAACGCCGATGATGCCTACCTCCTGCCTCTGCTCCAGCGCCACGACCTTCAGTTCGAGGCGGTCCTCTCCTCCGAGTCAGTGGGGGCTTATAAGCCCCATCCCAGACCCTTTCTGAAGATCTTAGAGAAGCTCTCCTTGGCTCCCGCAGAGGCGTTCTATGTAGGCGACCACCTCTTCGATGACGTTCTAGGCGCTTCAAAAGTGGGAATGGTTACCGTATGGATAAATCGTAATGGCGCTCCACAAGACCCCAGCCTACCCACCCCAGACCACACTATAAAGAACCTGATGGAGTTGCTGGAGCTTATCAACCATAGGTAGGTGACACGATGTTACAGCTGGATGAAAAGGGTCTGATACCCGCTATTGCCCAGGATGCAAACACCAGAGAAGTCCTGATGCTGGGCTACATGAACCCGGGGTCTCTGAAACGCACCCTGGAAGGGGAAGACGTGTGGTTCTACAGCCGCAGCCGTTCCGACCTCTGGCACAAGGGCGAGGTATCGGGCAACTATATGAAGGTCAGGTCCGCCTCTATGGACTGCGACGGCGACGCTATTCTCCTTCAGGTAGAACCGGCCGGCCCCGCCTGCCATACCGGAAACACTACCTGCTTCTTCACGCCTTTAGACAGGCTACCCGACTTCCAGCGAGCCGAGAAAGGCTCTGGAATACTGGAGGAGCTTTTTGCCGTGGTGCAGGACCGAAAACGAGAGATGCCCCAGGGGAGCTACACGGCCCAGCTTCTGGAGCAAGGGGTACCCAGAATAGCTCAGAAGGTCATCGAGGAGGCCGGTGAGACGGCCATCGCTGGGGTCAAGGGGGATAAGGAGCAATTGGTTCGCGAGGTAGCGGACATGATGTACCACACCCTGGTGCTGCTATCGGCCTTGGGCGCCACGCCGGAAGAGGTCTGGCAGGAGCTGCGCCAGCGGCGGGGGTAGAGGCAAGAGGTTCTATTGGCATGCCCCGCTTATGGTTGGACAAACGGAGCATAGCAGACAGCTTTGACACCCGGCATTGCCAGCTTTGGAGGTATCGGACCGCCTACGGGTTCTCCTTTGACTTACAAGCGGGACACAATGCGATACTAGGGAGATTAAGAGAATAGGTAGAGGGCTGGAAGGTGAGCACGCGTCAAGTCTGGTCTGTTCGAGCGGAGTTGCTGGCTAAATCCAGGGAGGCAGCTCTCAATGCCGTTCAGACCTTCAATAATCCTCTAGCGACCTTCAAGACCGAGACATTCATAGTCTTGATAGTAATCGCCTGGACCTACCTTTTGCACTCATACTATCGGCGCATTGGTATCGATTATCGCTACTTTGACGAGGGTCCAAAACGTCGGAAGTTTCACCGAACCAAGGCTGGAGAGTTCAAGCACTGGGAACTGGAGCGCTGCCTGAATGAAAAGAGCTGTCCTTTGGACGCGCCCACTAAAAGCAACCTCCGTTTCCTATTCGGACTTCGCCATGAAATTGAACACCATAGGTCTGCAGGGATAGATGAACAACTCACTGGCCGGTACCTCGCCTGCTGCCTCAACTATGAGCGTACGATTTGCAAATTATTTGGCCCTAGGTATAGCCTAGGCTCAGAAACGGCTTTTGCCCTCCAGTTCCGCGATCTCACCGCCATACCCGAGGCCACAGAAGCCTCACGCCCGTTGCCGGCTAACGTGGCACGGTATGTCCAGCAGTTCGACGCTTCTTTGCCTTTGGACGAGTTTCAGTCGCCAAGTTTTTCTTACCGGATTTTGTTCACACGCAAACTGACGAACAAGCCGGGCCAGGCTGACAGGGCCATCGAATTTATCGCACCCGACTCCAATGAGGCCCAGACTCTTGACAACGAACGCTGGGTGCTCAAAGAAGTCGAGCGACCGAAGCATCTGCCAGGTGACATCGTAAAGCTTATGCACAAAGAGGGATATCCTAGGTTTAGCATGCACTATCACACTGTTCTATGGAAGAGCCTCAAAGCAAAGGATCCCGGCAGGGGCTATGGCTACCAGGTGGTTCGCACATGGTATTGGTACAACCGCTGGATTGACGAGGTTCGCAAGCATTGTGCAGTGAATATAGGCCTGTACGGGCCGTCAGCAGGATCGAAGGCATCCGCGTGATCGGTGATCAAGCTGTGACCAATCTCTGCCATCAGGCCCTGATTCTTCGCTTCGCTCAGAATGACACCGCAGGTATCCCTTGGCTACAGCTTTCCCTAACCTCGGACATACCTTCGGCAAATACCGTAATCGCCACGCAATCTCCAGTTAGGCCAGAATGAACCCATTGTGACGCTATACAAAAAATGCTAATATCCATAAGGCTTCAACTCGCTAACCAGAATTCAGAAAAGGAGGATGAAACATGGTTTCCAAAAAGATTGTGCTAATCGAAAGAAAAGAGAATATCGCTACGGTGATCATGAACAACCACGAGAAGAGAAACATGCTGAGTCGGGAGATGAGAGCAGGCCTGAATGAGGCCTTTGAGGAGCTCCAGAACGATGACTCGATAGACGTCGTCATCACTACCGGAGCGGGCACGGCCTGGTCTGCCGGTGTGTCCGGCGAAGTTCTGATGGCTGGCTTGGCGGCCGGCCGACGAGGCGAGAGGCCTGGCAGTGGCCAGTTTCGGCGGAACGTCATACGCGAGTTTCCGAAGGTTACTATTGCGGCGGTAAACGGCTACTGCCTGGGTGGAGCCATCAGCCTGCTCAACTCCCACGACCTTGCCATAGCCTCGGAAGAGAAAGCCGTCTTTGGCCTACCCGAGGTCTTCCGTGGCTACCCTCCCGGAGGAGACCTGGCAAAAAGTTGCTCCATGGCCTCGAGTCCCAAGTGGGCACTCGATATGGCTCTCACTGGGGACAACATTGATGCCCGGACAGCGCAAATGGCAGGACTTGTCAGCAGGGTGGTGCCCCACGACAAGCTACTGGAAACGGCGTTCCTATGGGCAAAGGAGATATCTCGCTGGGACAAGATAACCCTGGAGTACACAAAGAAGATGTACTACGCCGCTATGGAAGAGCCTAACTTTTACAAGGCTGTGGATTTGGTCTCATTGATTTACCAGGAACACAACCGGGTGAATCCTATTGCCTATCAGGGAATGAGCGACTTTCTTGCCAAGAAGGGAATAAAGGCCACCGCTATGGCAAAGTGGATGAAGCCATAGCCACGTATTAACATCCCCTACAGGGCCTTGTTGAGCCGCACGAGCTGGATGTGGCGCTCGGTCCTCTTCTCGTAATCGAGATAGGTGGGGTAAAAGGCAACGGCGCGTTTCCAGAGCGACTCTCGTTCTTTGTGGTCAACGACGGTCTTACCGGTCATCTCGTACTTCTTGACCCCAGCCTGTACGAGGCAGCGAGGATTCTCCTTGAGATTGAGATACCAGTTTGGGTGCGTGGGCCTGCCACCGTTGGAGGCGATAAGGATTATGTCATCGGCGTCCCGCATGTAGAAGGTGGCAATAGTGTTGCGCTTGCCAGACTTGCGGCCCGTGGTAGTGAGCAGGAGAACAGTGCCGCCGCGGTAGCGGTGCCCTATTAGACCTCGGGAGAGGCGATAGACACGGACGTGGTTGCGGCCGATCAGTCGTGTAAACAATATCATAAGAAGTTACCTCCTACTGGGGGATAGTAGGTGCCATCCAGCCTCTTTGTCAAGCGGTGTGCGCTTGGGTAGTGTATCTGTTTGTTGTTCGGCCAAAATGCCGCTCGTGGTGAGCCTGTAGAACCATGAGCGGCTCGCCCTTCGACAAACTCAGGGCGAGCGGACGCTGACTACTTAATGCTGAGACTGATACACTGCCCACGGTTGCCCTTATTGCGGCATGGAACATGGGTGGCACTTTCTGAGAGGTCTCTGGGCTACTTATCTCTTGGCCATTGCGCCCCTGAGTGCCTTCAGGCTCGCCTGGGACCCGGCCTGGACAAAGGATATATCGCTGCCTAAGGGGCAGAACATGAACCCCTGGTCAAATCGGCGCCCCGCCTCCTCGGGCCCAGAAACATGGATGGCGGGAATCAGACCCTTGGCCTTGGCAACGTCATGCACTCGTTGGCAGGCCGCCATGTGGCGGGGGTCCTTGTTGTCTGGCTCAGGAGGGATGCCTAAAGATAGAGCCAGGTCTGCAGGGCCAATATAAAACCCATCAATGCCGGGAGCCTCGGCAATCTCCTCCAGCCGATTTACTGCCTCTACCGTCTCTACCTGGACAAGACAGATGACCTCCTCGTTGGCATGCTGGATATAGTCTGCGCCAGCGTAGAAGCGAGCCCGGTTGGGGCCTACGCTGCGATAGCCCAGGGGCGCATAGCGGCACGCCCCGCCTGCCTTTGTAGCCTCTTCATAGCTGTTTACCAGGGGAACGATTACGCCATATGCCCCTGCGTCTAGGACGTACTGAATGTATATGGGATCATTCCACGGCACTCGCACCATGGGCGTGATCTCGGTGGTGGAGATGGCCTGGAGACAGGCTACTGCCTGGGCCACATCAACGCCCATGCCGTGCTGCATGTCTATGACCAGGGCGTCGAAGCCTGCGTTAGCCATGGCCTCGGCAACGTAAGTATTGCCCGTGGAGAGCCACCCTGCCGTAGCCGGCCTCCCTTCTCTCCAGATGGCCTTGACCTTGTTAGGTCTCAAGCTGCTCCTTCATCAGGCAAATGAAAGTCTCTAGACCTCTGCGGAGGTTATCGCCCCCTTAGCCGCCGATGAAACCGTCCGGGCATATTTAGCCAGGGCCCCTATAGTGTATCGGGGGGGAGGCGGCATCCAGGCTTTGAGGCGCTCTCGTATCTGCGCCTGGGAGAGTCCTACGTCCAGCCTGCGATTCTTCACGTCAATGGTCACTATGTCCCCCTCCCTCAGAGCGGCGATGGGCCCGCCTACTGCCGCCTCCGGAGCCACGTGGCCTACCATCAATCCATGAGTTGCGCCCGAGAATCTCCCGTCTGTCAGGAGGGCTACCTCTTCCCCCAGCCCTTGACCGACGATAGCTCCCGTCACAGCCAGCATCTCCCTCATGCCTGGCCCTCCCCTGGGTCCCTCATAACGTATAACTACTACGTCCCCAGCGTGTATATCCCGGCGTCGCACAGCATCAAAGGTCTCCTCCTCGCTATCAAATACCCTGGCAGGTCCCTTATGATAGAGGCGCTCATGGCCGGCCATCTTCAGCACCCCTCCATCGGGGGCCAGGTTACCTTTCATTATAACGAGAGTGCCAGTGGGGCTTAGTGGGTTATCAACCTTATGCACTATAGTCTGATCCTGCGAGGTTTCAAAGGCCTCCAGGTTTTCTGCCATGCTTCTTCCTGTTACCGTGAGGGCATCACCATGGATGAGTTTAGCCCCCTGAAGCCTTTTCATCACCAGGGGCACGCCGCCGACCCTGTCCAACTCTGCCATCACATAGCGGCCGCCGGGACGCATATCGGCGATATGAGGCGTGCGGTCGCTTACAGTCTGAAAGTCCTCCAGAGTAAGGGAGGCTCCCGCTTCCTGGGCGATGGCCAAAAGGTGCAGCACCCCATTCGTGGAGCCACCAGTAGCGACAATGACTGCGATGGCGTTTCGAAGCGCCTGGGTAGTCAGGATATCTCGGGGTTTAACGCCTTTTTCTAGTGCCTTCACCACCGCCTCACCGGTGCGGAAGGCAGCGTTCAGCATCCGCTGGTCCACCGATGGTATGGAGGCACTGCCTGGAAGGCTCATTCCCAAGGCTTCGATGGCCGCAGCCATAGTATTGGCGGTGAACATGCCGCCGCAAGCGCCAGCGCCGGGACAGGCGACCCCCTCCAACTCCTCCACATCCCTCTCTGACATGGTCCCCCTGGCGTATGCTCCCACCGCCTCGAAGACATCCTGGATGGTTACTGCTTTTCCGCGAAAGAAGCCGGGGAGAATCGTCCCGCCGTAGAGGAAGATGGAAGGGATATTGAGCCTTGCCATGGCCATAATAGCACCTGGGAGGCTCTTATCGC
>JACQTT010000081.1 GCA_016210665.1 Chloroflexota bacterium
ACCTCTACCAGTACCTTAGCGAGCTGGGCGCCGATGTCCGTGTCGTCCGCAACGACAAAATATCCCTTGAGGACATAGACGCCATGTCTCCGGAGCGCATCGTCATATCCCCTGGCCCCTGCACGCCGGACAAGGCTGGAATATCCAACGACGTCATACGCCACTTCGGGAGCCGCATACCCATCCTGGGGGTTTGCCTGGGCCACCAGTGCATCGGCTACGCCTACGGCGGCAAGGTGGACCGGGCGGGGGAGATAAAGCACGGCAAGACCTCCCTCATCCACCACGACGGCAAGGGCGTGTTCAAGGGTCTCCCCAACCCCTTCGAGGCGATACGCTATCACTCCCTGGCCATCTACCGAGAGGGCCTGCCCGACTTCCTGGAGGTGACGGCCTGGACAGACAGGGGTATCATAATGGGAGTGCGGCACAAGGAGTACCCCGTGGAGGGCGTCCAGTTCCACCCCGAGTCCATCATGACCAAGGTGGGCAAGGATTTGCTGAAGAATTGGTTGGAGATGTGAGATTGAACTGATGGCGTTGCCATATTGCCGTATAAACGGTAATGAGGTAATATGGCTGCGGAGGTGGCCGACATGGTAACCAAGACAGCAAAGATTACAGTTGATCTGGGAGACAGCGAGCTTTACAAGGCTGTGAAGATTCTGGCAATTGAGCGTGGCACAACCCTTCGAGAGGTGGTGGTGGAGGCACTGAAAGAGTGGGTGGAGAAGCAAGAGGACATGGAAGACGTCAAAGCCATTGAAGAGGTTGAAAACGAGCCAAGCCGCCCCATTGAAGAATACCTGGCTGAGATAGGCGAAGGTGGACTACTCCGTAAGGCTCAATAGGGCCGCACAGAGAGAACTTGACCGTCTGAACAGCCGTATCCGCAGGCAGGTGTTGGAGAGAATCCTGAAGCTAGGTGACGATCCCCGTCCCCAGGATGTGAAGCTACTTCGGGGGCGTAACCACTCTTACCGCGTGGCCAGCGGCGAATATAGAATCCTGTACGAAATTGACGACGCCTCCAAGGTCGTGTTGATTTTCAGGGTGGGCAACCGGCGCGAGGTCTACAGAAACCTGTGACCCAGGCGGGCAAGGATTTGCTGAGGAACTGGCTGGAGATGCAAAAACATAGGTTATAAACACTTATGTGAAAGACGCTGTATTAAAAAATCATGAAGTACCTTTGGTTGTTGATCCTTGCTTTAGCGGTGATTGCCCTCGCTCTAGGTCTAGGAGTACCTAGATTCAGAGACTTTTTTAACGACAATCAAGGTGCAATGCAGGCGACGCTTGTCATTACATTGGTTCTTGTTACAATCTTATATGCCTGGCATACGGGACAACTCGCTACAGAAGCTAAGAAGCAGGCAGAGGCAACTCAAGAACTAGCCAGACAAGCTCAAAGGCAACTACATGCAAATTTCAGGCCCATTATTGTATTCACCCCCGTGCCAAGCTTGGACGGGATAAGCTTGGCCGTGATAAGCTTAAGCGTAGAAAACATAGGGGCTGGCCCTGCCTTGAACCTCAGATGTAGGGTGAAGATAGACCGCTCGGAGGGCGGGGACATCATTATAGATTCAGATGACAAAAAGCGGAGGTTTCAGGCATCAGCCCTACCTAACCCGGCAGGGGACTACGCTGGCCAAGATGTTCATACCAAGTATTGGGAAAGGTCAATAGTACCCCCGATTACTAGCGCTGAGAAGGTTAATTTTATCGCCGTATACCAGGACGTTCACGGGAATTGCTTCAAATCGGAGCAGAGCTTTCCGTGGGAAGGAAATGGGCTTGGACCTGGGGCTCTTATGATAAAACAGATAGATAAAGAGAAGACCGAACAGATGCTAAAGGAAGACAGATTATTAGACATCTAGCCACAAGCGTGTCAAGGAGAGACCAAAATCATGATCCGCGAAGCCATTGAAGCGCTAGTGTCGGGACGCTCCCTGTCCTTGGAGCAGGCGTCAGCCGTCATGGAGGAGATCATGGGCGGCCAGGCTACGCCCGCCCAACTGGGCGCCTTTCTCGTTGCCTTGCGCCTCAAGGGAGAGACCGCCGAGGAGATCGCCGGCATGGCAAGGGTAATGAGAGCAAAAGCCCTTAGGGTGGAGACCCGAGGCCCTCTGCTGGACACCGCCGGCACGGGAGGAGATGCCTCGGGCACCTTCAACATCTCCACGGCAGCCGCCCTGGTGGCGGCGGGTGCTGGCGTCAAGGTCGCCAAGCACGGCAACCGTGCCGCCTCCGGGGTCTGCGGCAGCGCCGACGTCCTGGAGGCCCTGGGTGTGAAGATAGACCTGGGGCCGGAAGGAGTGAAGCGCTGCATAGAGGAGGTGGGCTTCGGCTTCATGTTCGCCCCTACCTTTCATCCCGCCATGAAGTTTGCCGCCGGGCCTCGGCGCGAGATAGGGATACGAACCGTGTTCAACATCCTGGGCCCTCTCACTAACCCCGCGGGCGCTCAGGCCCAGCATCTAGGCGTGGCCGATGCCTCTCTGGGCGAGAAGATGGCGCAGGTGCTTAACAGATTGGGATGCCGTCACGCCCTGGTAATCCACGGCGAGGACGGCCTAGACGAGATGACACTAAGCGGGCCTACCCGAATATGGGAGCTTAAAAACGGCACGGTTGCCACCTACATCACGACCCCTGAGCAACTCGGCCTGCCGAGGGCCGACAAGAAGGAGCTAAAAGGAGACTCCGTGGAAGCGAATACGGCTATACTGAAGGAGGTCCTGGGAGGGAAAAAGGGTCCGACGAGGGACGTGGTAGTGATGAACGCCGCCGCAGCCCTCGTCGCCGCCGATAGAGCGGCTACTATTCAAGAGGGTATTCCCATAGCGGCGCAGGCCATCGACAGCGGAGCGGCCCTGCGAACGCTGGAGAGTCTTATTATCCTGAGCCAAAAGCTGGCGCACATGGGCAGCCGGTGAATCTGACCGAGCCCACACACATAGTTATGTCAACAATCCTAGACCAGATAGTGGCAACAAAGAGGAAAGAGGTGGAACGCCTCAAGCTAGAGGTTCCCCTTTCGCGGCTGGAGGCCCAAATCAAGGAGCAGCCTCCTCCCCTGAACTTCGGCGGCGCTCTCTGGGGAACATCGGTGCGCCTCATTGCAGAAGTGAAAAGGGCTTCGCCCTCCCGAGGACTCCTCAGAGCCGACTTCGACTACATTGCTCTGGCTACTACTTACGCCGATAACGGCGCGGCGGCCATATCCGTCCTCACCGAGGTCAACCACTTCCAGGGATCCATTAAGCACCTGGCTGCGGTTAAAGAAGCGGTACGCTCAAAGGGTGTGCCAGTGCTGCGGAAGGACTTCGTCTTTGACCCCTACCAGGTGTGCGAGGCCAGGGCCTACGGCGCCGACGCCTTCCTCCTCATCGTCTCCATCCTTACCCCCGACCTTCTGAGAGAGCTCCTGGCACTGGGAAGGGAATGCTGGATGCAGGCCCTGGTGGAGGTCCACGATGAAAAGGAGCTAGAGGTGGCACTAGAAGCCGGAGCCGAGGTGATAGGCATAAACAACCGCAACCTGCGCACCTTTGTAAGCGACCTCTCGGTTTCAGAACGCCTCGCCCCTCTAGTCCCCAAGGATAAGGTCATCGTAAGCGAAAGCGGAATAAACAGTAGGGAGGATGTGTTGCGTCTGAAAAAGGTGGAGATAAACGCCATTCTGGTGGGCGAGGCTCTGGTGACGGCCAAGGACGTTGCGGCCAAGGTGAGGGAGCTAAGTTCTTAAGGCATAGCGGCTTTGTTTATACTCCTAGCACCCCAGCCTGAAGGCTAGAGCATAGCATAAGCTCACCCGATGCTGTGCCTTTCAGGGTGCGCAGGGGTTCAACAGAACTAGGTCCGAAGAAGAGGCTATCACTTACGTTCAGCCCATGATAATCTAACAATATATCGGACCCCCTTTTTGGCAAACTTCCAAGTCAAGTAAACCAAGAGGTAGATCAGGAAAATCGCTCCTAAAATCAATAAGGTAAAATAGATTAAGAGAGCGAGGAAGAAGAAAGGGATTCTCCTGTACGCCTCACGGGCGAGAAGTTTCATCATGGCTAATCAGCGATTACGAGACAAACCCTGTTCCGGTAAGTGTAAATGACCAAACTCAAGATATGCGGCCTTAAAGACCTTCCCCACGCCATTTCGGCAGCCGAAGCCGGCGCCGACTTCCTGGGATTCGTATTCGTGCCCGGCGTTCGCCGCCAGCTGCAGGAAGACCAGGCACGGAATATTATACAGGAGTTTCGGCAGTTGACGAGCATCCAGAAGCCAAGGCTAGTAGGACTTTTCGCCAACCAGCCTCTAGAGGAGGTCAAACGCATCCTGGACTACTGTGACTTGGACATGGCCCAGCTTTGCGGCGACGAACTTCCCGACTACTGGCAGCAGGTCAACAGGCCAGTAATAAAGCAGGTCAAGGTCAAGGACACGGCCCCAAGGGAGGGGACCATAGCCATAGTAACACAGCAGGCCTATGAAATCGTCTCCCGAGGCCACATCTGCCTCTTGGACAATTACGAGGATGGCACCCTGGGCGGCTCCGGCCAACGCTTCGACTGGGACATCGCCGCAGATGTAGCAAAGCGCTTTCCCATCGTCCTTGCCGGGGGCCTGACGCCTGCCAATGTCCAGCAGGCCATCAGCACCATCCACCCCTGGGGAGTGGACGTCTCTAGCGGAGTGGAGACTAACGGCGTGAAAGACGTAAGCAAAATCGAGGCCTTCGCTGAGGCGGTGCTCCAGGCGGATAAGGCGTAAAGGATGCGACCCACATGAGAAGCCACACGCTGCCCGACAAGATGGGCCACTTCGGCGAGTTTGGAGGGCGCTTTGTTCCCGAGACACTTATGGCTGCCCTGGACCAACTGGAGCTAGAATACCTGAAAGCCAAGGCTGACGGCTCCTTCCAGGAGAGGTTTCTCCGCTTGTCCCGTCACTACTCGGGCCGCCCCACACCCCTTTACTACGCCGAAAACCTTACTAGACGATATGGCGGAGCAAGAGTTTATCTAAAGCGGGAGGACCTGGCTCACACCGGTGCTCACAAGATAAACAACGCCTTGGGGCAGGGGCTATTGGCACAGCGCATGGGCAAAAAGCGAATCATCGCCGAGACGGGGGCCGGTCAGCATGGGGTGGCCGTGGCTACTGTGTGCGCCATGCTGGGAATAGAATGCCTGGTTTACATGGGCGAGGAGGATATGCGCCGCCAGTCCCTCAACGTCTTCCGCATGCGCCTTCTAGGAGCCGAGGTACGCCCGGTTGCAACGGGCAGCCGCACCCTGAAGGATGCCATCAACGAGTGCATCCGGGACTGGGTGACCAACGTAGAGACCACCCATTATCTCCTGGGCAGCGTAGTGGGACCCCATCCCTATCCCATGATGGTCCGGGACTTCCAGTCTATTATAGGCAAAGAGGCCAGGGAGCAGATCGTGGCCATGGAAGGTCGCTTGCCCGACTACGCCATAGCCTGCGTCGGAGGAGGCAGCAATTCCATGGGCCTCTTCTACCCCTTTTTAGAAGACCTCGATGTAAAACTGATAGGGGTGGAGGCCGGTGGCCTTGGCCTAGAAACCGATAAACACGCCGCTACCCTGGTTGCTGGTCAGGTCGGCGTCTTGCACGGCAGCAAGTCATATCTATTGCAAGACAAGCACGGCCAAATAATGGAAACCCACAGCATATCGGCAGGCCTGGACTACCCTGGCGTAGGGCCCGAGCACAGCTATCTCAAGGATACAGGCCGGGCCACATACGTGGCCGTCACGGACGACCAGGCATTGGAAGGCTTCCGCCTCCTCTGCGAGACCGAGGGTATCATCCCTGCCCTGGAACCCGCCCACGCTATCTATTACGTCTCCCAACTGGCTCCTACTCTGCCTCAAGACCAGATCATACTCGTCTGTCTGAGCGGCCGCGGCGACAAAGACATTGATACCGTCGCTAAGGCTATGGGCATAGGCTAGGGAAACGCTGAAAGGCAATTGCTTTACCTGCTTCAGGCTCTGCACAAAAAATGCCGGGAGAGCCACAAGGAGCCGCTCGCCCTGAGTTCCGATTTCATCGCGTCCCGACCTGTCGGGACAACATAGTCGGACTTGTCGAAGGGCAGATGGCACTCCTTCGCCGCTTTGGTTCGACAGGCTCACCACGAGCGGCGAATTCAGCCACCCTATCCGACTTTTTGTGCAAGACTCCTGCTTCATAATGAGGATTAAGGGGAAGTCCCCATCCCTTTGCTAACCAAACCCCCCCACATCCGTTATACCCTGTAGTGAAAATTCTTGTTACTGGTGAGGCTCTATGAAACTTTTCTCGGACGCGCTCAAGGTTCTAAAGCCATGGCAAATTGGCCTGTTGGCCTTCGTCTTAGCAGGCGCTATAGGCGCTACCTACGGGGCTTATATCCTCTTCACCAAGCCGGGACAGGAAAACACAAGTGGAAACCAGCAGCTAATTCCAGTGCAGTACGGAAACCTGGTGAACCAGGTATCCATCAACGGAAGTCTCCTCTTTCCCAATAGAGAGACGTTGACCTTTGGAACACAGGGGACAATTGGCCAGGTGCTGGTTGAGGAAGGGCAGACGGTGAAGGAGGGACAAACCCTCGCGAGTTTGGACTCGACCACAGTGGCAACACTAAAAAGAGCCGTGGCCCAGGCCCGGGTTACCCTCCGTGACGCCGAAGAGGCACTGGAGAAGGTTAAGAACCCTAATACGGCCTTTGAGCTGGCCCAGGCCGAGGCCAGTGTCGCCAATGCAAAACTCACCCAGAAAAATGCCGAGGAGGCCCTAGCCAAACTGCTGGAGCCGACCTCCCAGGTAATGGCCCAGGCCAAGTCAGCGGTGACCAGCGCCAAGCTATCTGCGGAGAACGCTAGCAAGGCTCTAGAGGCCCTCAAAACTGGAGCCACCGAAGAGGACACTGCCAAGGCCCAGTCGCAGATAGATTCCGCTGATACCTTGCTGGCCAACGCCCAGAGAGACCTCAAACTCATCAAGACGGAGTGGGAAGGAAAGATTAAGGCAGCCCAGGACGGTTTCGACACCGCCACAGCAAGCTACAAGGGCGTTTTGAAGAAATGGTTTGGCGTTGAAATAGCCAACGAGGCGATTATAGCTCCAGGTTCCCTGCTCAGCTCCTGGGGCGCGGACCTGGCTACCCTCTACGACCCCGATGCGCGATTTCAGGTCATCGGAGGGAGCAGTTATACATCAGGCATTCCCTCCGACAACCCTGCTACCCCCTGGAACGAAGTCACCGTATATGCCTGGCTGAACCTCTACCCAGGCCGCATAGCTGTAACTTGCGAAACAGGAGTCATACCGGTCCAAGGGGTGTGCATCCAGAAGGAGTTGGACGACGAATGGACCAGGTATCAGCAAGCCAAAGATACCGTGGACACTGTGCAGACCCAGCAGGCCAAAGCCGTCGCCAGCGCCGAGAGCACAGTCACTCGCTCCCAAGACAGCCTAGCGACGGCCAAGAACTCCCTCGCCGATCTAAAAGCAGACCCTGACCCCCTGGAAATAGAAAGCAAGAAGAGCCAGGTTGAGGTAACCCTGGCTACCTTAGAGAAGGCGGAGGAGGACCTCGCCAAGCTTCTGGGAGAACCCGATCCCCTTGATGTAGAGACCAAAGAGAAGCAGATTGCAGTAGCCAAGGCAAGTCTGGCCAAGGCCGAAGAAGACCTGGCCGAGCTGAAAGGTAGCGTCGATTCTCTTATAGTCGTCCTGCGAGAGGCTGAGGTCGCCTCGGCGCAACAGGCGTTGGAAACGGCCACACAACGACAGGCAGACGCTACACTCAAGTCCCCTCTAACAGGGATCGTCTCCCTGGTAAATGTGGAAGCAGGCCAGGCAGTAAGCGCCAACACCCCCATAGTAGAGGTGGTTGACCCTACAACCGTGGAGGTAGATGGCACGGTAGGCGAGATAGATGTTCTCTCTGTCAAGGAGGGTGCCCGGGCGGATGTTACCCTGGATGCCCTATCGGGAAGAACGCTTCAAGGCACCGTCTCCACCATCTCGTCGGCGGCGCGCAACCAGCAAGGAGTCGTAAACTATCCCATTCGTATCACTATCCAGGTGCCCCAGGGGATCCAGCTTCGCGAAGGGCTAAGCGCTACCGCCAGCATAGTCCTTCGAGAGGAGCTCAACGTTCTCCTGGTGCCTCTTCAGGCCCTCTACGGCACCTTTGAAAAGCCTGTTGTGAAAGTCAGGATCAACGGCGTCACAGAGGAACGGCCAGTGGTCCTGGGCAACAGCGATGACTACTGGGTTGCGGTACGCCAGGGCCTGGCCGAGGGAGAACAGGTGCTAATGGAGTCCCAGAGGGCGACTGCCGGACAGTTCGGGTTCGGCCAGGCTTTTCGCCAGTTCCAGGGCCAGTTCCCCGGGGCCCCACCGGGCGGCCCTGGCGGAGCTCCGGGTGGGCAGCGCCAGCAGCAACAGCAACAACGCCCTACAGGCGGCACTGGCACAGACTCCGGCGGGCAGGGCCAGCAGCAACGTACTCCAGGTAGCGGCAGGTAGCGGGCTGTGATTGAGCTGAATAACGTGACCAAGGTGTACCGCATGGGCAAGGTAGAGGTTGCTGCCATGCAGGGCGTCAGCCTGACAATTCAGAAGGGCGAGATGCTGTCCATCATGGGCCCTTCCGGCTCCGGCAAGTCAACCATGATGAACGTAATCGGCTGCCTGGACATGCCCACATCGGGAAGATACCTCCTGGAGGGTCAGGAGGTGGGCCAGCTAGGGGATGACAAACTAGCAGAGATTCGCAACCGCAAAATCGGCTTCGTATTCCAAACCTACAACCTGCTGCCCCGGCTGACCGCGCTGGGGAACGTGGAGCTTCCCCTCCTGTACGGTAACGGACGCAACCGTAGAAAGCGAGCGCTGGAGGCCCTGGAGCGGGTAGGACTGGGGCAACGAGCACGCCATAGGCCAACGGAGCTCTCGGGAGGAGAGCAGCAACGGGTGGGCATCGCCCGGGCGCTGGTCAAGAACCCCTCCATCCTCCTCGCTGACGAGCCCACAGGGAACCTGGACAGCAGATCCAGCTACGAGATCATCGGCATTCTTCAACGGCTGAACCGTGAAGAGGGGCTCACCGTTGTTATCGTGACCCTCGAGGCCGACATCGCCGGCCTCACCCGCAGGGTCGTTTCCATGCTGGATGGGCAAGTGGTAAAAGACGAGCCAATAATAGAACCTCGCCATGCCTCCTCAGTCGGCGAAACGGAGGAGCGACCCCGATGAACCCCCTGACAACCCTTCGTACGTCCCTCTCATCCCTGGGAGCAAACAAGCTCCGGTCTGGTCTGACTCTCCTGGGCATCATTATCGGGGTGGCGGCTGTAATCTCCCTTATGGGCATAGGCCGAGGCGCTCAGCGCACCATCACCGCCAACATCGAGGCCCTGGGAACAAACCTCCTCTTCGTGCGACCGGGCGCGGCCAGCCAGGGGGGTGTCTTCGGCGGTCAGGGAAGCGCCTCTTCCCTGACCCTGGACGATGCATACTCTCTAGTGGACACCGGGTACGCGCCTTCGGTGGCAGCCGTGGCCCCTGAGCTTCGTGCCTCGGGCCAGGTTGTCGCCGGCAGCAAGAACGCCTTTACCCAGGTGATAGGTGTGACCCCCGAGTACCAGTTCGTCCGCAATGTCCCCGTCGCCTCGGGTGGCTTCGTTACATGGGGACAGGTGAACAACGTGTCCGACGTCGCCGTCCTTGGATCCAGGGTATCGGAGACTCTGTTCGGGTTCCGGGACCCGGTGGGACAGACGGTCAGAATCAACGGGCGCCAGTTCACCGTTGTTGGAGTGCTCAAGAGCATGGGTGGGGGCGCCCAGGGACTGTTCGACGACCAGGTGCTGGTGCCCATCACCACGGTATATTACCGCCTCGCCTCTCAGCGCACCGCCCAGGGGGGTGTCAATGTGCAGACCGTCAACGTGCAGGTGCGCAGTGAAGATGCCATGGATGATGCCGTGCAGGAGATCGCAACGGCGCTGCGGTTGAGGCACCGGATCACAGACGACGATGATTTCACCGTCACCAGCCAGCAGGCTACCCTCGAGACCCTGGAGCAGACCACCAATACCTTTGTAGTATTCCTCGGCGCTATCGCTGGCATCTCCCTGCTTGTAGGCGGCATCGGCATCATGAACATCATGCTGGTGTCGGTGACGGAGCGTACCCGGGAGATCGGCATACGCAAAGCCATGGGGGCCAAGCGCCGGGATATCCTGTTCCAGTTCGTCTCCGAGGCTACGTTCCTGAGCCTGGGTGGAGGCGGCGCGGGAGTCCTTCTGGGTCTAGCGCTATCTAGCCTTATAGACGGTCGGAGCCTTGGGAACCAGACCCTCCGGACGGCCTTCAGCGGCGACATAGCCGTGCTGGCTCTGGTAGTATCGGCGGCTATCGGCCTCTTTTTCGGTATCTACCCCGCCTTCCGAGCCGCCCGGCTCCATCCAATAGAGGCGCTACGGTACGAGTAGATAGGCAGATGAGGAAAGAGCTTTGCACATGAAGTCACGAAAAGCGTTTTGTGTCATTCTGAGTCCCGATGAGTCGGGACGAAGAATCTACGACTTGCATAGACCCTTCGCTTTGCTCAGGGTGACAGCCATTGCTTTTTGTGCAAGGCCCGAAGAAAGGAGAGGCAGATGAAGACTAAAGGATTCGTGATACTGCTTGTGGCCACCCTCCTGTTGGGAGGCGGACTGGGCGGGGCCTTCGCCGGCGGCGTGGCCCTGGGCAAGAGCCAGGGATCGGGGGCAACGCCGAGGACTCTGCCCGCCGTGCAGTCAACCTCGGGCTCCGGACAGCAGTCCCAGGGACAACTCAGCCAACTTCGCCAACAATTTCAGTCCGGGCAGGTTACCCAGGAGCAGCTTCAGCAGTTCCAGGGACAATTAGGCCAGGGAGGCAGCCAAGGCTTCTCAGGCCGAGGTGGCCTGGCAGGAACCGTGGAAGAGATAGAAGGTAACACCGTAATTATCAATACGGCTCAGGGGCCATTGCAGGCTACCGTCGGCGGTGAAACCACCATCCAGTTGTTTGGGAAGGGGAGTCTTCAAGACCTGAAGGCACGGCTGAGGGGAGGGGGTACTGGGACAGATCTCACTCCTGGCACCGGAGGAGACGTTATCACGGCGGCGGATGGCCGCTCCGTCCTATCGGTAGAAGCCCTTGCCAGCTATTTCAATACCCTTAGGGTCGGGGATACGGTCACCCTCACAGTCATTCGAAACGGCCAAACGCTCCCGGTTAGCGTGGTGTTGGGAGAGTGGCCTGATGCGTAGAAGGCACATAATCTCGATCTGTCTTTTCATGGTCACGG
This sequence comes from Chloroflexota bacterium, assembly GCA_016210665.1. Taxonomy (GTDB): domain Bacteria; phylum Chloroflexota; class Dehalococcoidia; order Lucifugimonadales; family JACQTT01; genus JACQTT01. The sequence goes on from JACQTT010000081.1 coordinate 11,378, forward strand.
TTATTCTCGCCAGTGGATGCTCAACTTCCACACCTAGACCATCAGCAGAGGTTGCCATCGCTCTACCAGAAGCGATGGAGCTTGAACCCCCTTTGGAACGGGAGGAGCCGCATACGACAGCCCAACGATGGGGAGCGGAGCCAGTACTAAGGGACCTTGAGTTCCCCATCAGTTGGGCGCTGGCTGCCGATGGACGCCTGTTTTTCACCGAAGGATATACCGGCCGGGTGCGTTCAGTGGTGAAGGGGCAGGTCGTTGAGAAGCCTGTAATAGAGTTGCCCGACGCCGTGGGTTCTTGGGAGCAGGGTATGCTAGGGCTGGCTGTACACCCGGATTTCTCTACGGAGCCGTACCTGTATCTCTATTACACTGCCATCAAAGAGACTGAGGAAGGCCAGCAGGAGATAAACCGCCTCGTTAGGTTCCGGGCTGAAGATGATCCTGTCCAAGGGATGGAGGTTCTTTTAGACGATCTGCCCTCCGCTGGGTACCACAATGGAGGTATTGTGCTGTTCGGCCCGGACGGCAAGCTATACGTCTCCATTGGAGACGGCCACCAGGCTGAAAGCGCCCAGGATCCCACATCCCTGACTGGCAAGATTTTACGACTAAACCCCGATGGAACAATCCCAGAGGACAATCCCTTCGCGGACTCTCCCGTATATGCCCTGGGGTTCCGCAACGTCTTTGGCATGGCCTTTGACCCCGTCTCCGGTCATCTCTTTGTAACGGAAAATGGCCCCGACTGCTGCGATGAAGTGAACCAGGTAAGACCCGGGCAGAATTACGGGTGGCCCTTGGCTCTGGGGGAATCCCCCGGTGGAGAGTTTGCCCATCCCCTGCTGGTATTCACCTCTTCCATTGCGCCGACCCAGGCTCTCTTCTACTCAGGCGGGCCATTACCCCTAGGGCATGATCTTCTCTTTGGTGACTTCATCCACGGCAGCCTTCACCGAGTGGTTCTCAGCGAAACAGAAAGGGATACGGTAGTTTTCCATGAGGTACTGTTTACCGCACAAACCCCGATCATAGGAATATTACTAGACTTAGACGGCAATCTCTACTTCAGCACTCCCAGCGAACTCTATCGCCTGACCTTCGGCGAGGCTGAAGAAGCGGACATAGCGCCGGGTTAAGCAATTCCTTTGCTGGCGGGCCATGCAACAGCGAAATAAGCCTCTTATCGCAGCCAAGTTCCCTTCATGGCCGCCACCTCAAAATGCCTTTTGGGGATTGGTGGTCTAGCATCGACTTGCGGAAAAAACGTTATAACCGCCGCTCATGGTTCGACGAGCTCACCACGAGCGGCCACCCTTCGACTGCCTCAGAGCCTGTGAATAAATACCTTGAGATAACCTTATTGAGACTCCTTTAAACGCTGTACTGAGAGTGAAAAACGGCAATTTAGCGAAAAACTCACATACTCTCAGGGTGAGCGGGGCTGGTTGCTTTTTGTTTACCCGGATCTGCTGCAGGCAAGTTCTAGATAGACAGCGCTGAAGCGATTTCAATGGGATTAGTCTGCCAGAAACCAGCGAACGGCTGCCTCAAAAGAGCCCGGAACCTCGTCGTACACCCAGTGGCCCCCATCTTCAAGCTCGGCCAGGCGGCAGCCCTGAAGAGTCTCCTTCATCTTCACCGCCGTTTCATGAGTCAATATCCTGCTGTTCCGCCCTCTCACTATGAGGGTGGGGCATCGTATCCGGGAAAACTCTCCCCAGATATCCGGGCGCTCGTATACCTCAAGGATGGCGCGGTCACGCTTCCATTTTCGCCTTCCTCCAGGCAGCTCCTGGGTTAGATGCAGGGCGTGGTGGTGCAGGACATCCCCAGGGACGTTGGGATATCGTCTGCGCAGGCGACCAAGAAGATCGTCTAGGGACTCCCACTTGTCGGACCTCGACAGTTGCCGATCGAACCTGTGGCTGGCCTCCTGCTTAGACGAGTCTGGGTCTATGTCCACAATTATAAGGCGATCCACTTTCCGGGGATGCTGCGCAGCATACGCCATGGAGTATCTTCCGCCTGCCGAATGCCCAACCAGTACCACCTTGCTCAGGCGCAGGCTCTTTATGAAACCAGATATTTCAGCCACGTAATCATCAAACTTGTAGGCCTTCCCCTGCGCCCAAGCGCTATCGCCGTGGCCCCGCTGGTCCAGGGCCAGAACGTGAAAACTGGGTTGCATCCTAGTAGCGAAGAAATCCCAGGAGTGGGCGCACTGCTGTAGGCCGTGGATAAGAATCATGGGCTGGGCGCCACGGTTGCCCCAGTCTAAGTAATGGAGTCGAAGGCCATTGACCTCGACATACTTATCCTTGGGCACATCCTCTGGAAGCATCTTTAGCACCATCTTCTGGATCCGTGAAGTTCTCTCTAATTATATCATCCGTAGCTCTAATAAAAGCCGCGACAGCTTCCCTAGAACCCCTAATCATGTCGCAAACTCCGTAAAACTCCTTTTGTATGCTAAATCGTGGCTGTGCTATAATCGTGTAGCATACGCAAGGATCTCTAAGAAAGAGCGGTTACGCCGATGCCACTGTTTGACGAGCTTAAGGTATTCTCTGGAAACGCAAATCCCAGGCTGGCAGAGGAGGTGTGCGGTTACCTGGACATTGGTCTGGGGAAGAGCGAAGTATTCAAGTTTAGCAACGACAATACCTTTGTACGTATCCTTGAGAACATAAGAGAAAGAGACGTGTTCATAGTACAGCCCGTCTGTGCTCCTGTAAACGACAACCTGATGGAGCTGCTAATCATGATCGATGCGGCAAAGAGGGCGTCTGCAGGGCGCATAACGGCGGTGGTGCCGTATTATGGCTACGGCCGCACCGACAAGAAGGACCAGCCTCGTGTGCCTATTACTGCTCGCCTTGTCGCCGACCTGATCACCGTGGCTGGAGCTAACCGCGTTCTCACCGTTGACCTCCATGCAGGCCAAATTCAAGGGTTCTTTAATATCCCGGTAGATGAGCTTACAGCTCTACCAATTCTCGCCCGTTATTTCCTGGAAAAGAGCATCAACGACCTGGTAGTAGTGGCAGTAGATATAGGCATAAGCAAGCGAACTAGAGACATGGCCGCCCGTCTGCATGCTCCCCTGGCTATCGTAGAAAAGCGGCGCTTTGGCAACCAAGAAAGGGCGGAAAGCCTTAACGTAATAGGAGATGTGGAGGGCAAGATCGCTCTAACCTTTGATGACGAGGTTGACACAGGACGCTCGCTCGTAGCTGCGGTGAAGGCACTGGAGGAGAGAGGAGCGAGAGAAATCTACTCTTGTTGCACTCACCCGGTCCTTTCCCAGGAAGCACCCCAGATGCTGGCACAAACCTCCATCAAAGAGATTGTGGTTAGCGATACCATCCCCGTCCCTCAGGAGAAGCTCTACGGCAAAATAACGGTTCTCTCAGTCGCTTCCCTCCTGGGGGAAGCGATTCATCGAATTCACAGCGGGCTTTCTGTGGGCGCAATGTTTAACGGATGAGATTATGAGGATCCCTTATGCTTAAGCCAATAGCAGGGCTTTTAGGTGATTCCAACGATAGAGCCGTCAAGAAGCTCAAGCCCCTAATTCAGAAGGTCAACAACCTCGAACCCACATATGAACGGCTCTCCAATGCAGAACTGAGGGCCAAAACAGATGAGTTCAGGCGCCTCTTGGACGAAGGGGAGACCCTGGATGACCTCCTGCCAGGGGCATTTGCCGCCGTGAGAGAGGCGGCCAAGCGCACGCTGGGACAGCGCCATTTTGACGTCCAGCTTATGGGCGGCGTTGTACTTCACCAGGGCAAGATCGCAGAGATGAAGACAGGCGAAGGAAAGACGTTGGTGGCTACCCTGCCCGTTTATCTCAATGCCCTGGCGGGAAAAGGCGTACATGTAGTAACTGTGAACGACTATCTAGCCAAGCGCGATACACAGTGGATGGGGCCCATATATCACCTTCTGGGTCTATCGGTGGGTTGCCTTCAACACGACGCCTCCCATATCTACGATCCCTCTATGGAAGACGACAACCCCGGCATGAAGAATTTGAGACCTGTTGCCCGCCGGCAGGCATATCAGGCAGACGTTACCTACGGAACCAATAACGAGTTCGGTTTCGATTTCCTGCGGGACAATATGGTTATAGACATCTCTCAGGCGGTACAGCGGGATCTGAGCTATGCCATTGTGGATGAAGTTGATAACATCCTGATAGACGAAGCTCGCACACCCCTGATAATCAGTGGCCCTGCCGAGGAATCTGTTCAGCTCTACAGCACCATGGCCCATCTGGTCCCAAGATTACAGAAGATAGAAGACTACAATGTGGACGAAAAACAGCGCGCCGTTATTCTAACCGACATAGGCATCGCCAGGATGGAAAAATGGCTCAATGTAGGCAATCTCTACGACCCAAGCAACTATGTACTCACTCACTATGTAGAGAACGCCCTCCGGGCTCTCGTCCTTTTTCAAAGAGATAAAGACTATGTAATAAAGGATGGCGAGGCAGTCATTGTTGACGAGTACACTGGGCGGCTAATGTTAGGCCGCCGCTACTCGGATGGGCTGCATCAGGCCATCGAAGCCAAAGAAGGCCTCAAGGTTCAGCGAGAGAGCATTACCTACGCCACCGTTACCTTGCAGAACTATTTCCGGCTATATGAAAAGCTGGCAGGAATGACAGGCACCGCCGCCACCGAAGCTGAGGAATTTTGGAAAATTTATAAGCTTGACGTGGTTGCCGTACCTACCAACAAGCCCATGATCAGACAAGAGCTTCCGGACTATGTGTATATGAATGAGGATGCAAAATATCGTGCCGTAGTTCGAGATATCGAGGAGTTACATCATCAGGGCAGACCCGTATTGGTCGGTACCGTGGACATAGACAAGTCCGAGCGCCTCAGCGAGATGCTAAAGAGGAAAGGCATACCCCATGAGGTCCTAAACGCCAAGCATCACGAGAGAGAGGCGGCCATTATTACCCAGGCTGGCCGTCCAGGTTCAGTCACTGTGGCTACCAACATGGCTGGCCGGGGCACCGATATTATCCTGGGAGGCAATCCAGCAGGCCTTGATATTACTCAGGAGAAATGGCAGCTAGATCACGAAAAGGTAGTAAGCCTGGGCGGCCTGCATATTCTAGGGACAGGGCGGCATGAGGCTCGCCGCATAGACAACCAGCTCCGAGGCCGCTCCGGCCGCCAGGGAGACCCCGGCAGCTCGCGTTTCTACATCTCTCTAGAAGACGATCTCATGCGTCGCTTCGGAGGAGACCGCATCAAGAGCATCATGGACTGGGCAAAGATGGACGAAGACACACCCATCGAGAACATGATGGTCACCAGAGCCGTGGAGGCAGCTCAGGTAAAGGTAGAAGCCTTCCACTTTGAAATGCGTAAAAACCTGGTGGAATACGACGATGTAATTAACATGCACCGGGACCGAATTTACAGCGAACGGAGCAAAATTCTCAGCGGCGCGGACCTTAAGACCAACGTGCAGACAATGATTCAGCAGGAGCTGAACTCCCTCGTTTCTCATTATTTGGCCGATTCCCGTACGGAAAACTGGGACATGGACCAGTTCACCGCCGAGCTGCGGACCGTCTTCCCCCTCCCTACAAACCTGGATGACCCTCAGAGACTCGCCATGATGGACAGAGAAGAGATTCAGGAGAGCCTGGAGCATTACTCCGAAGAGCTGTATCAGAAACGAGAGAGCGAGTTTGGCGCCGACGCTATGCGCATGATAGAACGAGCGGTGATGCTCAGGATAATGGACAGCCACTGGGTGCAGCACCTGACGGCCATAGAGAACCTTCGCGAGGGCATAGGTTTGCAGGCCTACGGGCAAAGAGACCCCCTGGTCATGTACAAAAAAGAGGCTTTTGAGATGTTTCAGGGCCTCCTTAGCCTCATCCAGCACGATATTGTGCATACAATATTTCATGTTGGCCTCAGCCATGAAGCGAGAGCGACGGCCGCCAAAGCCAGCGCTCCTACATTTAAGGAGAGCGTGATGAGCAAAGTAGCAGGCAACCGCCAGGTAGAGCCAGTCGCCGTTGGAGCACGAAAGATAGGGCGCAACGATCCTTGTCCATGTGGCAGCGGCAAAAAGTACAAGAGATGCCATGGAATTTAATGCTAGAATTCATTTTAAGAGCCCTTCATGCGCCCCAGCCTTTAGGGTGGGGCCGGAAATCCAGTTTTGAAATAAATATTTAGGAGGATTGTTCATGAAAGACACAATTACTGACCCCGAATCCCCCAAAGGCGCATCTTTAACGACCCCCGACTATGAAGCCTCGATTATCCAGATTATTGAGATGGGGAGGGAGTTCTGTAAATATATGACGACTGTATCTCTAGGTTCCATACCTGTGTTTCTAGGACTTCTAGCTCTGGTCGGCTTCAGCAGCATCCAGGACCTAAAACAGCAGCCTTTTCTAGTTTTTTCTCCCGCCGCTCTATTTCTGATAACATCCCTTGTGTTTATCCTGGGTTACTTTCCCTTAGGAAGCCTCTTCTTCCAGCAGACGCCTGCCGACACTCTGGACAAGCAGCAGGAGATACAGAGGTATCAGCGGAGAGTAATTGCCACGGGATTGCTTATATTCAGCCTCTCCGTCTCCTTCGCCATCGCGGTGATAACTATAACCATAGTAAAGATATAATAAATCTGCGACCACGGACGAGGTGTAACGTAAGGTTGCGGCAATGAACAGCGCCCAAATCGCCGAAGTCTTCGAAAATATCGCTGGACCCCTGGAAGTAAAGGGAGATGTGGTCTTTAAGATTAGGGCTTATCAACGGGCGGCTCGCGCCATAAAACACCTGCCTTCGGAACTGGCGCAACCGTTAAAAGAAGGCAAAGATCTGAAGGAGATACCAGGCATCGGCCAGGCCATATCCGAAAAGGTGAACGAACTGGGTGTGCCTCTAGTCATCAGCACCGGTTCCCACACCGCCAGCCATCTTGAGAACATGCGCTTCGGCGTGACAAACGCCCGACGTGGCTGGTGCGAAGCCAAACATATTCTTAATAGCAAACCGCTGGAAGAATTCGCCAGTTTTCTGCAAGAAGAGAAAACTCAGCGTATGAAGGTGTTTGCTGGCGATGGATAGTACTACCAACCTGGCGTCAGGGGATGGTAGCATCTCCCCAGAGTGTCAGGAGGCCATAAGCAGATTACGAACCGCTCTTATGGAGAAGGAGGATTGGTTCCAATCCCTATTAGAGGCCATCTCCCTTTGGACAGCCCCTGAAGAGGTCTATCAGGGAAGACACTATAACTATCTTATCGGTGGGGAAGCCTTCGACTGGCTACTGCTGGCAGAGCGACTATGCCTGGAGGTGGATGGCCTGATCCCGCCGAAAGAAAAGGAGGCGCTGCTATTCTTAGGCAAGCTTCCCCTGGAGCTAACGGAGAGTGAATTCAGCTCCTACCTGGGGGTTGATAAGTACAGGGCGCATCTCAGCTACTTCTATGGTGTAACTGTCGAGGAGTCTCTTATCCTGGCCACGGAGGAGGAGATACGCAAAGAGCGCCTCAGCAGAGGATACTCAGATAAGGGTGATTACTCAGATGACGCGGTTCTCAAGATATACGGTTTGCCCAGGAGTGCTCTTCTTAAAACCTTTCGGCTTGAGAGAGGTTATCTCAACCACCGATTCATGACCCTTGCGGAGAGCAAGGAATTCACCTACTGGCTCTTTAAGTACAGGCTAGGAAACTGCGACAGAGCCAGGATAGCCAGCGACACCAAAAAGGGGCTGGTACAGCTCTATGCTCTTCATTAGATCTGGGGCCGTAAATGTGTGAAAACCTGTCTATTTTACCGCTAGCTGACCGGCAAGAAAAACCCTCAGCGCGCCCTCATTGGCCGCGCCAGTAAGAGCTCGCGCCACGTATCCCTGGCGATCGATGAAATATGTGGTTGGTAGCGCAATGACGCGGTAGGCATCGCCAATCTGTCCCGTAGCGTCTAGCCCCACAGCATAGGTCACACCCACCTCCTCGGCAAAGGCTCTAGCATCCTTCTCACGGTCAGACAACGCCACTCCCACAAAAATCACCCCCTGACCCTTGTACTCCTGCCACATTCTCTCAAAGGCAGGCATCTCCTGGCGACAGGGAACACACCAGGAGGCCCAGAAATTGAGTACAACCACCTTTCCCTTGAGATCCGAGAGACGAAGACCCGTTCCGTCCAAGAGGTTGAGGTGAAAGTCGGGGGCGAAGGAACCTGAAGAGAGAAGCTCAGACCGGGCGGCTGGGAGGGGAGTCCTTGTTGCCAAGGGTACCGTTGTAACGGTAGGAGGTTGCATCGGCGGGGAGACGGCCGGGGCAGCCGAAGCGGTAGGTGAGGCTGAAGGCGTGGGCCTAATGGGACGCTCCGACGCACTACAGGCTACCCCTAATGATATGACCGCAACCATGATGCAGAGGCAGTGCCACACCTTGCTCTTATTTATGATCCACATTGTGAACCAGAGATTTCAGATATCCCTTGTTTAACACCAGAAAGGCCTCCCCATGCTTCTTTAAACCTGTTATCCACAATCAATGGGCTCCGCACACTGGTCCTGGCCCAAGCCTAGCTACAATCAAGGTCTTTTGCAAGACTTCTTAAAAACTTCTCCTCAACTTGACATCAAAATAGGCAAGTCTTACGCTTACTGAGATATTCAGCATCCCCTCGCAGGACTTCAAAGGAGGCAGCCCATGAAATTCGGCCTGATTTACGACCTCAGGAACCCTACTCAGTTCTACCAGCCGGAGAATCATCTGTATAACGAGTTCCTGGATGAATGCCAGATGATGGACGAGTTGGGGTGGGACTGTATCTGGATCTGCGAGCACCACTACGACCCCGACACCCCCTGGGTTCCATCTGCTCTTACCCTGGCGGCGGCGGTAGCCGCGAGAACCAAGCGTATTAAGATTGGCACAGGCATCATCGTCCTGCCTCAGCATAACCCGGTGCGAGTAGCCGAAGCTGCAACCGTCCTGGACTACGTCTCCAACGGCAGGTTTCGCCTGGGGGTAGCCAACGGGTACCGGGTGAGTGAGTACCGGGCAGACAACATATCCCGTAAAGAGCGGGTACCCCGGCTGTTAGAGGGTATCGAGATCATTCAGAAGTGTTGGACCGAGGACAAGTTCTCGTATGACGGCCAATTCTGGAAGATCACCGACATGCAGTTCGCCCCCAAACCCATCTCCAAGCCACACCCTCCTATATATATAGCCGGTGGGGGAGGCCCCGATCAAAATACGGCGCAGCGCGCCGGGCGACTGGGTTGCCACGTATTTCCGGGTCCCAGTCGCGAGTTTGGTATCGCCTACCACAAGGCCCTTAGAGAAAACGGCTTCGACCCGCGCCAGTTCGAATTCGCCGCCAGCAGTGGTCATTTGTGGATATCGGAAGATCCAGAGAAGGATTGGCAAGAGATAAAGAAGTACGTCGATGTCAGAACCGAGTGGTACCACAAGGAGCACGTCGCATCCGGACAGGCCATGGAAGACACAAGCACCTTCCAGTCTAGACAACAACGGGGAAAAACCACCTTTGTGGATATCTCGGGTGCCATCAAACACGTAGAGCGGGTGATAAAAGACGTACCCCAGTTGACCGAGATGGCCTTCTGGGCAGGCTATCCGGGTATGCCCCTGAGCCAAAGCAGAAAGTCACTGGAGATGTTTGCCAAAAAGGTCATGCCCAAGTTCCACCAATAAGAATGGCAAAGGAGGCCACAAATGAAGTTCGGTCTTTACTACGATCTTAGGTTTACTCCCAAATGGTCTGGGAAACCTAGCGAACTGTACAACGAGTTCTTGGATCAGTGTGAGATGGTGGAGGAGCTAGGTTACGACTGCATCTGGCTGTGCGAGCACCACTATGACCCAAAGGTCTCCTGGATTCCTTCGGCGCTGACGTTAGCAGCAGCGGTAGCTGCCAGAACCAAGCGAATCAAGATAGGCACAGGAATCATCGTGCTGCCTCAGCATGACCCGGTGCGGGTCGCCGAGGCAGCCACGGTTCTGGATTACGTATCCAATGGTAGATTCCGCCTGGGTGTGGCTGTAGGATATCGTGTAAGCGAATTCCGTGCAGATAACATAGACCGCAGCGAGCGTGTTCCCAGACTAATTGAGGGCATCAAGATAATACAGAGCTGCTGGACCGAGGACAAGTTCTCATATGACGGTAGGTTCCGTAAGATCACAGATATGGAGTTTGCTCCCAAGCCTGTGTCTAAACCCCATCCTCCCATCTACGTTGGTGGTGGCGGCGGCGGCGGCGCGGAGGGCACTGAGAGGGCAGCAAACCGAGCCGCCAGTCTTGGCTGCAACGTGTTGATTGGCGGTCGGGATTTTGGCATTGCTTACCACAAGGCCCTTAAAAAGAACGGCCATGATCCTAGCAAGTTTGAGATGGCCGGTGGTGGCGGAGGCCTCTGGGTATCTGACGACCCTGAAAAGGATTGGGAGGAGGTCAAAGAGCACGTCATGATCCGCAATGATTGGTACCTTTATGAACATATGCAGGCTGGTCAGCGCACCGGAGAGACAGACTATGGAGCCCGTCTGCGTGGAGAAAGAGCTCGCTTCGTAGATGTCTCTGGAGCCATAGAGCATGTGGATCGGCTTATCAAGGAAGTGCCGCAGGTCACCGAAATGGTAAGGTGGGCCGGTTATCCTGATATGCCATTGAGTAGGAGCGTAAAGTCATTGGAGCTTTTCGCTAGGAAGGTGATGCCTAGATTCCTTCACTAGCGGCTATCTCATAATGCAGGAGTGAGGGGGACAGAGAAGGAAGTTCGGGGTAGGATGAGAGGGAAAACCCCCGCTTATAAGGGGTAGATTGGATTATGGGCTGCCAGTCCTCACTCACAACGAGAACGCGGAGGTGATAATGACACAACTGATTAAGGAAAAGTGCGTGGCATGCCGCTCCGATTCTCCTCATGTGACGGAGCAAGAGATTGCCGAGCTACATCCCCAGATAGCCGACTGGACGCTGATTGTCGAAGAGGAGATCCCCAAGCTGGAGCGGCGGTTTCGCTTCAAGAACTTCGTGCTGGCCCTGGCCTTTACCAACAAAATAGGAGACCTCGCCGAATCCGAGGGGCATCACCCTCGCATCGTAACCGAGTGGGGAAGGGTGGCCGTCACCTGGTGGACTCACAAGATAAAAAACCTCCACCGCAACGACTTCATCATGGCCGCCAAGACAGACCAGATTTATCAAGAGCTTTCCCAGGGCTCCTGACAGACGGTAAACAAAAGACTGGGGTAACTCCAGAGGGCCAGAGAGCGGAATGTACTGTCATAGGACAACTTTGGGTAGTGGGTCAATTTGAATTTGACAGACAAGCGAATAGTTGGTACGCTAGAGTTATGGCAAAGCGCTCACGCAAGACTCCTCAAGACATTAACGCCTTGGCTGCCTATGTGGTAGCAAAAGCCACAGAGGAATTCCAGGA
>JACQTT010000082.1 GCA_016210665.1 Chloroflexota bacterium
GAACCTCAGGTTCCAGCGGTATCTCATTACCTACAACACCATCCGTCCTCATATGGGACTCAATATGAATACTCCTAAGGGGATTATTGCCCTGTACAATAAGTCCTGAGAGAATAAGACTACCTTGAACTATGTAAACTTGTGTGTTATTATCAGACATTGCAGAGGCATGGAGGGGTCTTATGAGGGTGCCAATGAAGGTAGATTATGGCGTCAGAGCCCTGATTGATCTAGCCCAACACGGGGATGAGGGGCCTGTTCGAACCTCAGACATTGCCGGCCGTGAAAATATCCCAGAACCTTACTTGGATCACCTTTTAACTATTCTAAGCAAATCTGGATTTATCCAGAGTAAGAGGGGTCCCCAAGGAGGCCATGTACTGAGCAAGTCTCCTCAAGAGATAAGTTTAGGGGTGATAATGTCCACCCTTGATGTAAGTTCGTCTCTTCTCGATTGCTTTGATGAGCCTTCTACCTGTACTCTGTATAGCACCTGCGCCCAACGTGAGGTCTGGCGTTCCATGGGAGAAACGGCGCAAAACCTTTTGAGCTCTATTACCATAGGCGATCTGGCTCAGCGCCAGAAGCGCCTGTCAAGCAAGGGAATCTACCAGATTTAGGGCCCCTAGCTTTAGAGCACCGCCGATTCTTTCCCTCTAGCCAAACGAACACGTGGCGGCAGGGCTTTTACATTTATAAGGACCTTTTACAACAGGCAATCGTACTTAAAAACGAAGCATCTAACTCTTAAGCCAGCATGGAAATGGCTACAAGAAAACGGAGGATGTTAATATGACCCAGACTGTTACCCTTACTCCTCAACAGGTTAAACGGTATAGCCGACACATTATCATGCAGCAGATAGGAAGCCGAGGGCAACGCCAACTCTTGGAGGCAAAGGTTCTCATAATTGGTGCCGGTGGCCTGGGCTCTCCAGTGGCGGTCTACCTGGCTCTAGCGGGGGTTGGAACAATCGGTATTGTGGACTTTGATGTCGTTGACACGAGTAACCTGCAAAGGCAAATTCTTCACCACGACAATGACGTAGGGCGGCCTAAGGCGCAATCAGCTTACGAAACCCTGAAGAGCTATAACCCCGATGTAAATGTAGTCCTCCATGAATTCCCTCTAACCTCTCAAAACGCCATGGACGTGATTCCCCAGTATGACATTGTAGTAAACGGCGCAGACAATTTTCCTGCCCGCTATCTGATTAACGATGCCTGCTACCTGAATGACAAGCCTCTTGTGGATGGAAGCATCCTCATCTTCGATGGCCAAGCTAGCGTCTATATCCCTGGAAAGGGATGCTACCGTTGTCTCTTCCCATCACCCCCACCGCCAGGAGAGGTTCCCAGCTGCGCTGAGGCTGGCGTTTTGGGGGCGCTGCCAGGGCTGGTAGGCACAATTCAGGCCGTTGAAACGGTAAAACTGATTCTTGGTCTGGGCGAATCCTTAGCCGGGCGTCTCCTCTTGATAGATGCCCTGAACATGGAATTTCGCCCTGTCAAGATTAGACGCAATCCTGCGTGCCCTCTGTGCGGGGACAACCCTACTATTAGAGCGCTCATAGATTACGAGGCCTTCTGCGGCCTCCCCAGAGTAGCCCACTAGGTCGGCGCTCATACCAAGAATTGTCAAGAGATCAACTCATCACAACAAAAGGCTAGATACAACAGGGATGAAATACACAAACATCGTCGAAGCCATAGGCAACACACCTTTGGTAGAGCTGCCAGGCTTTTCCCCCAAATCGGGCGTCAAGCTCTATGCCAAGCTGGAGGGGAATAATCCCTCAGGAAGTCTTAAGGACCGCATTGCTAAGTACATGATCGAAAAGGCCGAGAGTTCAGGAGAGCTCACTCTAGATAAAACCATACTGGAACCCACAAGCGGCAATACAGGAATTTCGCTAGCCATGATAGGCAAGCGAAAGGGATATCGAGTTAAAGTGGTAATGCCAGATAGCGTGAGTCAGGAGCGAGTTCAGCTACTTCAGGCCTATGGGGCGGAGGTAGTATTCTCCGCGGGGAACCAGGGAACCAATGGCTCTATTCTAGTGGCTCAGGAGATGGCTTCCCGTAACGGCAGCTACTATATGCCGTACCAGTACGGCAATGAGGCCAATCCCAGAGCACATTACGAAACCACGGGAAAGGAGATTGTGCGAGACCTGCCCGAAGTAGATGTGTTCATAGCTGGCTTGGGCACAGGAGGCACCCTTATGGGAGTAGGACGCCGCCTTAAAGAGCACAATCCCAATGTTAAGATAGTTGCTGTCGCCCCTAATCCCGAGGATATAATTCAGGGCTTAAGAAGTCTGGAAGAGGGTTTTATTCCTCCTATTCTGGACCTCTCTGTGCTGGACGCTCGCATAATGATAGAGAGCCGTGAGGCTTTCCTCTTCACCAAGCTCCTCATGGAAAAGGAGGGCATTTTTGCCGGCATATCCTCAGGCTCGGTAATAGCAGGCGCACGTCGTGTGGCCGCCCGGATGGAAAAGGGTAACATAGTATGTCTCTTGGCTGACGGCGGCTGGAAGTACCTGAGCACTGGCCTGTGGACTAAGGACTACGGAGATATTCAGCAGGATGTCGAAGGAAGGATCTGGTGGTAGGTGTCATCCCGCGTATATAATCTCTAAGAACAATAGATTTAAAACCTTCTTAAATGTCCCTAATCGGCGTCGCAAGGAGCAGATTAGTAGGATCGTGGGTTGTGGATCGGTATCTCAATATACCTGAAGGAGGTTGCTTATGCTCCCTGAGATTTCGCTAAGACAGGCTTCACGAGAGGACGTGGAGCGAATCGCCCGATGGCTGGATGATGAAGAGGTGTGCTCCATGTGGTTCGGCAGGTACACTTACGGCAATCCTATTCATCTAGGCTATCAGCCCCACGAGATTCTGAAAGCCCCCCAGGAGATGTGGGACAGGGTCTTTGACGACCCCCTGCGACGCATCTTTTCCATATACAACACCCAAGGCGAACACCTCGGTGAGGCCCAGATCGTAGTTGAAGAGGCCCTAGGCAACGCCGAACTCTCTCTCATCATTGGCCGTAAGGACGTGTGGCAGCAGGGCTATGGGACTGCCACCGTCCGAAAACTCCTGAAACTGGTATTCAACACTTATGGCCTATTCAGAGCCTGGGTGGACGTCCCAGATTACAACGTGCCGGCTGTTAAGATGTTCGAGAAGCTGGGCTTTGTACATGAGGGGACTTTGCGACAGAGCCGTCCCCACCAGGGCTCCCGTTACAACTCCTGCGTCATGGGCATGTTGTCCAGCGAATTCGCACAACGCAGCACCCTTGAAGTCGCCGAAGCCCCCTCTGTTTGATTCCAGTAGGGAACATATAGCAGCGTTTCCCTGGGCAAAGCATTGCATACTTATGCCCCAGTAAGGCATACTAAAGGCTCCATAATAAGAAAGGAGAACAATCATGCTAGGTTTTATCGGAGGAACGGGCCCAGAGGGACGAGGGCTGGCTCTACGCTTTGCCCTGGCTGGCGAAAGGGTCCTAATCGGCTCCAGGGACGAATCCAGGGCCAAACAGGCCGTCGAAACCATATCCAATCATTTACCCCCCGACTCAATCCAGGGTGTCCATAACTCCCAGGCGGCCAGGGAGTCCAGCATCATCCTGATTACCGTTCCTTTCGATGCCCAAAAGACAACCCTTGAGGGTCTGAAAGGGGAGATGGCTGGCAAGATCGTAGTAGATGTGGTCGCTCCTCTTACTTTCGTCCGCGGGAGGGCCAAAGCCGTCCCAGTAGAGGAGGGATCGGCGGCCCTTCAAGCTCAAAAACTGCTCCCAGAAAGCAGAATTGTTGCCGCCTTCCAGAATATCAGCGCTGACGACCTGCTTATACCAGACAAGGCCGTGGAGTGCGACGTGGTGGTTTGTTCCGACGACTCTGAGGCAAAGACTACCATAATGAAGCTGGCAGAGAGGATTAAGGGGGTGCGCGCCGTAGATGGCGGCGGCCTGGAAAACGCTCGCTACGTAGAGGATTTCACCGCTCTGCTTCTGAATATTAACCGCATCTACAAAGGTCGCCACTCCATGATCAAGATTGCGGGAATCTAAAGAGCAGGTTGTAGGTTCCTAGCTCATCTCGCCTTGACCGGGGTAAGCGCAAAAGCAATCTGGAAATCGTCTCTTCGCGTCTAACTGCAAGAATTATTAGATTTGTCCCCAGTCTTTCTGAAACAGGCCAGAAACCCGTAACTTCGGAATATGACGCAAGGGAATTTACCGCGCATTACCTTTGGGGCCGTCTGTTTTTTCCTTCTTACTCTTACTTTGGGGTCATCCCCCACCATACTCCAGGCACAGGAACCAATACGTGTTCTCGCAATATCCCATGAAGTCGGCTTTCCCAGAGAGATATCCTTTACCTTAGAAGCAGAAGGCGACGATGAAATAAGAGAGGTTACCCTCTATTACCGCATAACGGCCTCACGCTCTCTTGTATATGGTTACCCGGTTTTTGAGCCTGGCCACAAAATAAGGGCACGTTTATCACAAAAAACAGATGGAGGCTCGTACCTACCGCCCGGTGTGGAGATTGAATACTACTACATAATCAAGGACTCCAGAGACAGAGAGCTAGAGACCGAGCACGGCAGATTCGCCTATCTGGACACCCGTTTCAACTGGCATGAGATCAGACATGGCTCCGTCTCTGTAGTCTGGCATGACCGCTCCGAAGCCGAGGTGACAAAGGTCACCCAAGTTGTGCTAAAGCGCCTAAAGGATGTAAACGACACGCTAGGACTAGAGCTGAAGCAACAGGCAAGGGCCGTTATCTTCAATAGCACCAGGGAGTCGGATCAGGCCTTTCCATTCCTCAGCAGTACCATCGCCAGAGAGCATGTGTTTGGCGGGTTTGCATATCCCAACTATAACCTTTTCCTCCTGACAGGGTTAGACCCTGACGGCATGATCCACGAGTTAACCCACATATTGCTGCATCAGGGTAGGGACTCCCCTCTGGCGGTCATTCCAGCGTGGCTAGACGAAGGGCTGGCTATGTATTTCGAAACCAGCTCCGGAACAAGGGAACTCATCCTGGCCAGAGCAGCGCGAAGCAATCGGCTGATGTCCCTAACCGCCATGTCAGCCATACCCGGCAGACCTCAGGACATAGAGACATTCTATGCCCAGGCATGGAGCATCGTGCGTTACCTCATGGACTCCCACGGCCATGAGAAGATGCGTCACCTTATTCGATCCATCAACGATGGTAAATCCCTAGGCCAGGCGATGGAGGATGCCTACGGCTTTGGCACGGCCGAGTTGGAGAAGGAGTGGCTCAGTCTTGTGGCAACTCAAACTCCTTTCCTCACGCGGCAGGAGATCTCTTCTCTCATCATAGTGGTAGGCATAGCTCTGTTCCTTCTCCTTTTCTTCATCAAACGAATTGTCTCTAAGCACTCCAATGCTCATAACTGAGAATGAAACTTCAAGCAGACTACCAAGAGGCCGAAAACGTGTGTTAGAATAGGCTTTCAATACCCTGGTTTAGAGTAAAGTTTGATCCAAGGCAAAGGCCACTAATGCCCACCAAGTACGCGAAATAATAGAGAGGGGTTTTATTCCCTGCTGAGCTGTGCTATGGTGTCAACAAGAACAGAGCAAATAGAACCCAACATTCAGAGTATCCATAATGAGAGACTCAGGTGGGTAAATATCGAGAACCCATCTACTCGAGAGATGCGCTGGTTGGGAGAAAACTACCCTTTTCACACCCTTGACCTGGATGACTGCCTGAGCCGAGTACAACTCCCCAAGATAGACGAATACGAAAACTACATATTCCTACTGCTACATTTCCCCATATACAACCGAAAGGCTCGGATTACCCAGACTAGCCAGGTAGCCATATTTGTTGGAGAGAACTACGTAGTCACGGTCCATACCGGTGAGCTTAGGCCCCTTGGAAAACTCTTCAGGGATTGCCAGTCCAGCGAGTCCATATTCCAGGACGTTATGAAAAGTAGTTCTGGATATCTCCTATATAGGATCCTAGACGGCCTAGTAGATTACTGCTTCCCCATTCTGAACAAGGTCATAGAGAACGTGAACAAAATCGAGGATGGGGTTTTCGATGAAAAGGCCCCCGCGATGATCCGGGAGATTTCCATCGTTCGACGAGACATCATCGCCTATCACCGCATCGTAAGACACCAGGCAGAGGTCCTGAAGAGCCTAGAGGAGAAAGAGTTCCACTTTCTGAAGGTCAACACAGACGTTTATTTCGGAGATCTGGCGGACCACACGCGCCGCATATGGGTGGAGTTGGAAGAGATGAAAGAGGTAATTGCTGGCCTGGCAGATGCCCATAGTTCGCTAAATTCTCATCAGACTAGCGATGTTATCCGAACCCTTACTATTATTGCGACCATCATGCTGCCTCTATCAGTGGTAACCGGTCTTTGGGGAATGAACCTGGCACTGCCTTTAGCCAAGAGCCCCTGGGCCTTTCTTGGAGTAATGGGCATTATGGCTACAATATCGGCAGCTATGCTTACTATTTTTCGTGTGAGACACTGGTTCTAGGCTTTGACCTTCACGTCCGCTTCTTACTTCTTAGCATAGCCATGGAGATTAGAGTTCTAGGAGCGCATAGCTTAGAGACCAGGGATACCCGCCTGGCCTCCCTCCTCATCGATGGAGTGCTTGCCCTGGATGCCGGAAGCCTCTCCAGCAGCCTTACATTGACAGAGCAGAAAGGTCTAAGAGCCATATTGCTCACTCATAGGCATTTCGATCATATCAGAGACCTTCTGACCCTGGGTTTGGCTACAGAACACTCTGGCAGCGTAGTAGTTTACAGCATAGAAGACACGGTGAATAAGCTGCGCCTGCACTATCTTAATGGAGAGCTTTACCCCGACTTTACCCAGAGGCCAGAGCCGAACCGTCCCAAGTTTCACTTGAAAGTTGTGGTTCCCTTTGAAGATATGTCCCTTCTAGGTTACACCGTGGTAGCCGTACCTGTACCCCATGGAGCGCCGGCCGTAGGGTATCAGATAGCTTCTTCGTCCGGGCGGAAGCTCTTTTACGCAGGGGACACCGGCCAGGGGCTTGGAACCGTCTGGAAGAAGGTCTCTCCAGACCTGATTGTGGTGGAGGTAACCTTTAGCAATGCTCTAAAGGACGTTGCCTTGAGGACAGGACACATGACTCCGAGTATTCTTGTTCAGGAGCTACAGGCCTTTCAAGCTACCCATCATTACTATCCACGAGTAATCGCCATTCACATGACGCCCTATTTAGAAAAGGATATTCGCCGCGAGTTGGCTGAAGTATCCCAGGCTACTGGGATAGAAATCATGCCCGCTTACGAAGGCTTGAAATTGACCATATAGTCTGTCTAGATAGAGAAGATATGGAGCCGAGATTTATTGTTGACCTGAACATAGGCCGTCTCGGCAAGTGGCTGCGGGTAATTGGGTATGATGCCCTCTTTGTTCCCGATGTAGGCGACGAGGAGTTGATACGTATCGCTCTAAAGGAGAAACGCATTATTCTAACCAAAGACAGCGTGCTGATGCAACGGCGCATCATCACTTCAGGGCAGGTGCAGGCCTTCCTCGTCACCCACGATGGCTATCGTGACCAGCTAAAGGAGGTGGTTGAAGGACTTAGCCTTAGCGTCAACGCAGGCTTCTCCCGCTGTATAGAGTGCAACACCGCCCTGGAAGAGACAACCAGGGAGGTGGTACAGGAAAGGGTTCCCCTATATGTGTACCAAACCCAGGAAGAATTTATGGTCTGCCGAAAATGTAACAGGATCTACTGGCGCGGCACTCACTGGCGCAATATGCGACAGGAATTGACTAGAGTTAGAGGAGAAATGCCTTAGGTGCAACACCCATGTAGGTCCAGTGATATCTCCATCGAAACATAAATGGAGTCTTTGGTGAATGTAGATAGAGCCAAACTATATCCGGCTCTCCTCACCGCTGAGAATAACCTTTGCCTCTTCTTCCATACCCAGGTGAACACAGTCCATATAAGTGGAGTAAACTATATTGTCCAGGAGGCGTAGGAGACGGGGATCAACAGGAAGGGTTTTTAGATATTCTTCCCGTTTAGCTTTTAATCCTCTCAGGCGCGAAAGAAAGTGACTCTGGCCCGCAGAGTACACCTTTACGCCTTTATGAACTTGTTCAGCTACCTTCTGGCTCTCTTCATGTCTGCCACGTTCGTTTAACATAGGCACCTCATTAAAACCAGCCAGCATCCGTCTATCACTTATTGTAACACATGTGTAAGACGAGAAAACACCCAATATGGCAAATCGCTAGGATATTTACTCTGGTTCTACTTCTTTATCACATCTTCTGTTTAGTTTTACCTCTTTTTGCAAGGCTTCTCTTGGAATCTATAAAGGGAAATCCGAGGCTAAACCTCTCTATACTCCCCTTCGACCGTGCCGTCGCCACCCTTAGAGTCACCAGCTCCTGGAGCATCCCCAGGGCCAGGAGCCGAAGGTCCTGCCTGGCTATAGACGGCCGCTCCGACCTTCTGCAGACTGACCTGTAGCTCTTGTAAAACCAACTTACTCTGATTAACGTCCTTACTTTGAAGAGCGCTCCGTAGTGAGGCGATCTTACCGTTTATCTCCTGCTTTAGGTCTTCTGGGACCTTATCGGCATGCTCCTTTAGCAGCTTCTCGGCATTGTAAATGGTGGTGTCTGCCAGGTTGAGCGTTTCTGCCTCCTCCCTCTTGCGCCGGTCCTCCTCGGCATGTAACTCGGAATCCTTCACCAGGCGTTCGACCTCTTCTTTGGCAAGGCCGGAGCTGGCAGTAATGGTTATGCGTTGCTCCTTTCCAGTAGCCTTGTCTCTGGCTGATACATTGAGAATACCGTTGGCATCGATGTCAAAAGACACAACAACCTGGGGCACTCCCCTGGGTGATGGTAATATCCCATCCAACATAAAGCGACCAATGGACTTGTTTTCCACCGCCATGGCCCGCTCTCCCTGAAGGACATGCACCTCCACGCTGGTTTGGCCATCGGCAGCGGTGGTGAAAGTCTCGCCCTTTGAGGTGGGAATAGTAGAATTGCGCTTGATAAGGGGTGTCATCACTCCACCCAGAGTCTCCACGCCAAGGGTCAGGGGGGTAACGTCTAGAAGGAGTATATCCCTCACCTCTCCCTTGAGGACCCCCGCCTGTATAGCCGCCCCAACGGCGACAACCTCATCAGGATTCACCCCCTTATGAGGCTCCCTGCCAAATATCTCCTTCACTTTTTGAATGACCACAGGCATACGGGTCATGCCACCCACTAGGACAACCTCATCTACTTGAGCTGCGGTCATGGCAGCATCGGTCAGAGCCTGACGGCAAGGTGCTACCGTCTTCTCGACAAGATGATTTACCAACTGCTCCAGTTTGGAGCGAGTTAGGGTCATCACCAGATGCTTGGGGCCGCTGGCGTCGGCAGTAATAAAGGGCAGGTTTATCTCCGTTTGCATAAGGCTAGACAGCTCGATCTTGGCCTTCTCGGCCGACTCCTTAAGGCGCTGTAGCGCCATACGGTCCTGCTTTAGGTCTATGCCGTTCTCCTTTTTGAACTGGGCGACGATCCAGTCTATGATAACCTGGTCAAAGTCGTCTCCCCCAAGATGGGTGTCCCCATTGGTCGCCTTGACCTCAAAGACGCCCTCACCAATCTGTAGAATGGAGATGTCAAAGGTACCTCCCCCCAAGTCGTACACGGCGATGGTCTCTTCCTTCTTCCTGTCCAGGCCATATGCCAGAGACGCTGCCGTAGGTTCATTGATGATTCGCAACACCTCTAGCCCGGCAATACGCCCGGCATCCTTGGTGGCATTGCGTTGACTGTCATTGAAGTAGGCCGGCACCGTAATGACTGCCTGAGTGACAGGCTCACCCAGCTTGGACTCGGCATCCTGCTTCATCTTTTGGAGAATCATGGCCGAAATTTCTGGGGGCGAGTGGCGTTTGCCTCCCATCATCACGTGGGCATCGCTGTTGGAGTGTTCCACGACCTTGAAGGGTAATAGAGCAGCATCCTTCTGCACCGTCTCTTCTCTGAAACGGCGGCCCATAAGGCGCTTGATGGAGAAGACGGTATTCTCCGAATTGGTGATGCCTTGGCGTTTGGCCATCTGTCCCACATACCGCTCGCCAGTCTTGGGGTTGATAGCTACCACCGAAGGGGTAACCCGACCACCCTCACTATTCTCAAGGACTCTGGGCTCTCCGCCTTCCATAACTGCCATACAGGAGTTAGTAGTACCCAGATCGATGCCAAGAACCTTTGCCATGGTTTATGCCTCCCTCTCTTCCTCGTTTGAGCTTTCCAGCCTCTGTGCTTCAGATTGACTAAGCGGCTCCCCGTGAGATTGTGGTTTAGATATGGCTACCTGGGCGGGGCGAAGCACCCTGTCATGGAGCTTATACCCCTCCCGTATTATGGCAACCACCTTGCCTGTCTCCTTATCCTGACTCTCCTCGTAGAACAATGCCTCGTGCTCCCAAGGATCAAAATCTTTGCCGACGGCATCTATCCGGCTAATGCCTTCAGACTCTAGGAGGACCTCCATCTTGCGAAAGATTAGTCTCAGTCCTTCCAGCCAATTAGTATCGAGGCTCTCACTGGGTAAGTGAGACAAGGCTCTCTGAAAATCGTCCACGATGGGGAGAAGCTTCAGTATAAGTCCTGCATTGGCGGAACGCAGCAGGCTGGTGCGCTCCTCCTCAGCACGACGACGGTAGTTGACCAGGTCTGCCTGAGATCGTTGAGCCATGCCTCGGAATTGCTCTCGCTCTCTAACTGCCTCCTCCAGCAGCGCCTTTATCTGGTCAATATCGTCCAAAATATCCTCTTTATTGATCTCCTCTGGTTGCTCCTCCAGCGTCATTACTCCTCCGTAGAAATTAAGCTGCTCTTCCCAGATACAGAATATCGTCGTTGCATTCTTATTCTTTCCCTAAGGGAACTCGGTGTTCAAAAGTGCAAACATCTCCTCCAGCCTCTGCTCCATAAAGTTTCTCAGCTCATCCTCGTCAGGAGCCTCCAGGTACCTCTTCATAGTCATCAGGTAATTTACCATGCCTAGGGCCAGCTCTACACCCGCCAGGTTGAGACTTAAATCGTCAACAAGATGCTTTATAAGGCGTAGGCGGGCGATATCCTCTTCTGAGTAGAGACGAAGCATCCCTATTGTACGGGACGGGGTAATTAGGCCAAAGCGCTCGTACTTTCGCAGCGTCTGGGGATGCATATTCAGAAGCCTGGCGGCGACGCTAATGATGTAAAGCCCCTGTTCTACCTCTTGCTGCAGCGTCTCCTTGCGCTTAGTGGGAGTTTCGGCCGCCTCTCGGCTATGATCTGGTTCTCTAGGGACGGGTAGGTTTTCTCCCGTAGGTAACAGCGTAGATAGGGTCTCCGAGGCCGCCCTCCTGCTGATGAAAGGCTGATTACGACCTCCCCTTCTATCCACTGATTGTCCTCGCTCCTGACCAAAGGCGATTGCTAATATTATGTATATATTATGCCTTGACACAATGCATGTCAAGTCGTAAAATAAGGCTTCCAGGTTTTGAGGAACCCTTAGCCTGAAATGAATCCATTGGGATCGAAGAGAATCTAAATAGTGTTGAGCCTTATGAAACCTGGGAGGTAATGATATGATGTACCTGAAAGCATGCCCTAGATGTCATGGGGATATGAATGTTTCCCAGGACCGATACGGTGCTTACCGGCAGTGCGTTCAGTGCGGCTACATACTTGAGTTAGATCACAAAGGCCTCTTGCAGGCTAGCATCGCATCGGACGAGAATGAAGCGGCGTAGGCCCGCGAATATCGTAGCCCAACATCTTGTCCTCATAACAGCTTAATATCGCTATGCCCCTCTCCACCCCTGTGGCAAACCACTGGTAGCCTGAATGAAAGCCAAGGGTTAGGCCTTGATCTTAGTGAACACCGGCTTCCAGTTTTCGTGGAGTATCTTCTCCATGCGGTCTTCTGGAATAGTAGGCAGGCCCATCTGCTTCAGTCCGGGGTTGATATTGTGAAACCCTTCCAGGTGCTCCTTGGGGACTGACACATCGGTGGCCCATAGCAGCTTGTTGTGGTTCCTCGCAGGAGTGCTGAAGTAGATGAGGAATGGCTCGTATGCATGGGCGAAGGGATAGAATACAGGAGGGGTATTGACGCCAGCGCTCGGCTGCCGTGCTCGCCCAGGCACTCCAGAGATATCTGAATAGAGATTGGGGTGCTTGGCCATGAGATCCGTGGCTTCATGGAAGAAGGGGTGACCAAAGTGACAGAGAATGACCTTGAGTTCAGGGAAGTTGAGGCATACTTCGTCCATGGCCGATAGGTCTCCCCCGTTCCTCAGACCTGCCATCGAGCCACCCACGATGCCGGCGTGGATCATCACGGGAACGTCGTATGAGCGGGCCACCTCATACACCCTGAAGCATCTGGGATCGTCGATGCTGAAGTGCTCATATCTGGGGCCGGTCTCCCCAATGGCCACGGCACCCAGGTTCTTGATACAATGCTCTGCCTCGACAGCAGCATGGGCATCGGTTAATATCAAGCCGGGTGCCCAGTAGAGCTTGCCTGCGTAGGGCTTGACTGACTTGGCGACCTCCTCGTTGGGAACGTCTATCCCTATGGTGGTCGCGCCCTTCAGTCCCAGGACGAGACCAATGTCAATCTTAGCCTCCTGCATCTCCTTGAACACCCTCTCGGCAGGACGGTCAACCCTCTCCTTTATTTGCGCTTCGCTCATGCCCTGTTGTCTGAATTGCTGACCATAGCTCTTATTGGGGAAGTGGTCCGGGTAGCGAAAGTAGTGTAGATGGCAGTCTAGAATAGTCATTTCATAACTCCTTTTCTAATTAGATATTTCTCAGGTTTCTGTACCCCTTCCCATGGAGGAGCTTCTAGCCATTAGCCAAAGTTCATGCCGATAATAATTCCATAGTTACCAACTGTCAAGCCGAACACCTACGGTCATTCTTGTGAAGTCCACCTTCTGTTACACCAGAAGCTGGTTAGCATTTTTCGCCTTCTAAAGACTTATACTGGGCGTGGCCACAACACCAGAGAAGGTGTTGCTTATATCAAACTGCTCTCCTAAGAGACTCCCACCAACCTGCGGGTGCTTGCAGATTTGGTGCGGGTAAGGCGATTTGAGGGCAGACCTTAACCTGCCAATATTGGAGCCTGTAATACCGTAGCCCTAATTCTCTCCATCTGAATGTGGTGTAGAGGGCTGCTAGCCGACACTCTATACTACTAGACTTTCGATGTGTGTGACCGAGTGAGTACCCTATTGACATCAATTGCCATGCAGCTTAGGCTAAGACAAACGTCGCATCCATTGAGGAATAGGAGGAAAACTCATGCCAGATCTGCTTTACGAGAAGCAACTATCGGACCATTATGCGACCTTCACCATGAACCGCCCCGAACGACTCAACGCCTTGGGCGGCTCCCTTCAGCGAGATTTGCAGCTCGCTCTCAATGACTTCAATAACGATCGCGAGATGTGGGCTGGCATCCTCACGGGTGCTGGGCGCGCCTTCTCCGCAGGCGCCGACCTGCGGGAGATGGCTGACCGAAACGCAAGGGTGGCCGAGATCAACACCCGATTTGAACGCGGTGAGATCACCTCTGACCAGCGAGCCGAGCAACTTCTCGAGGCGCGGGGTGGTGGTGCAGGTGCAGGTCCCTCAGGCACCCTCTTCAGTTTCTCCCGGTCCCCCAAGCCCTTCATAGCTGCCATCAACGGGCTAGCAGTGGGCGGAGGCACTGAACGAGCCATAGACTGCGACATTCGTATCATTTCCACCGAGGCATACATGGGCCTCTTCGAAGTTAAGCGGGGCATTCTTCCTGGATCCGGTATCCATGTCCTCTCGCGGATCCTACCTTATGGTGAGGCTATGTATGTTGGCCTCACAGGAGACCGCATCTCACCCCAAGAATGCCTGCGCATCGGCCTGGTCCATGAGGTCGTGCCGCCAGAGAGGCTTATGCCCAGGGCCATCGAGATCGCCAAGATGATCTGCGAGAACGCGCCCATCGCCGTCCAGGGTGTCAAGGCCATTGGGCAGTTCTGGCGCCAATACGACATGGATGGCCAGTACCGCCTCAGCGAATGGGTGAACCGCTGGGTGGGCGCCTCGGAGGACTCTAAGGAGGGCCCACGTGCCTTCTCAGAGAAGCGCCAACCCAAGTGGCAGAATCGCTAATTAAGCCTGCCCGTCAGGCCTTGGCAGGCGGGGCGGAGTCGAGCCATTCACAAGAATGCCCGGAGAGCCAAAAGGCGCCGTTCGCCCTGAGCTTGTCGAAGCGCAGACGGCAGTGCTTCGCCGCTTTGGTTCGACAGGCTCACCACGAGCGGCAAATTCAGCCACCCTATCCGACTCTTTGTGCGAAGCCACCTGAACCAATCCGGCTCCAACTCGCTCCAGGCATATTCGCGTCTTCCTTATGTCAAGGAGCACGTATATCTTAGAATTGTGCGAGAGCAACTAGGCCATGCTACAATAGAAGTGACACTCGATACCTACAGCCATGTCGCACAAGGACTTCAAGAGCTCGTTGCTAGTCGCTTTGATGAGTTAGTGATCCTCAGACGTAAAGGTGAAGCCCTGGAAAAGGCTGGTTAGCAAATTACCGTTATACCTACCACATGAGGGTTTCGCCTGGGCACTATTTGGATATAAGATTGGCCCTGGAGAGGTGGCCGAGAGGCTTATGGCGCCGCTCTCGAAAAGCGGAACCCGAGAAATTGGGTCGTGGGTTCAAATCCCACCCTCTCCGCCACAAAGCCCATCGAGGCTGCAAATAGGATGTATCTGCTTATGATCGGTTGTATTGATAAGGAGAGGTGCTAGAGTGGACGATTAGGCAGACCTGGAAAGTCTGTATAGCCGTAAGGTTATCGAGGGTTCGAATCCCTCCCTCTCCGCAGTTTTTGGCTTTCGATATTTCGGAAGACAAAAAGTGTTGAGGGAGAGGCAAGAACCCTTCAGGGTTCGTTTATAACGAAGTTATACTATTCCGAAGGAATACATCCCTCCCTCTCCGCCACGTAATATGAATTTCGTGCCTTTTGTAGAAACAGCAATCGCCAGTTTTCTTTCCTGGATAATAGTTTTAGCA
>JACQTT010000084.1 GCA_016210665.1 Chloroflexota bacterium
ATACTTCTCTCTTAGGGAGCACACCCCTTTAACATCACCAGGCTCCACAATGACGAACTTGAAGTAGGCATTGGGAAGAGCGCAAAAGGCCTCCAGCACCTGGGGTATCTCTCGGCGGGCCAACAGGTTCCCCGAACTGTCGAGCTTGGGGGAGACGTTCCACTGGTCTATGTCCCTCGCCATTGCTGGCAGGGGAGCAAGGGTGCCATTGGTCTCAACTTCGCAGTAAAACCCTTTCTGCTTCAAGGAGGATACCAGGGGTGCCAACTCTTTTTGCTGCATTAGAGGCTCTCCGCCGGTGATAACCAGGTGAGGGCATCGGAAGGCCAGGATACTCTCCTCTACCGCATCTCTGCTCATCTCCATAGCCTCTTCAGCAATGTCGTAGTGCTCCCAGTCCCATGTGTATTTGGTATCGCACCAGGTGCAGGTTAGATTGCATAGGGCCAAACGAAGAAAAACGGTGGGGGTGCCCATGGTAACCCCTTCGCCTTGAAGAGAGTAAAATATCTCCGGTTGGCCGTCTGGCTTTCTGCTAACCTTGAGCATAGCTGGCCTTTGTGTTATCGTCCGTTCCAACTCCGCAGGGCGTTCCCTTCCACACACCCTGATACGTTAGCAAAGGGAAATGTCCTACCTTTGACCCTTGTCGAGAACTTTACGTTTCCGGTAGTGGTTCAGTTTGCACAGCAGTCAAAATGCCGCTCGTGGTGAGCCTGTCGAACCATGAGCGGCTCACCCTTCGACACGCTCAGGGCGAGCGGATGCTGACTACCCCGATGAAATCGGGGCTGAAACTAATGCACTACAACGTTCCCTGCTCATTCCTCTTCCCCAATCTAACCAGCAACGGGTCGGCGAGTCCTGCCTCCAGAAATCCCTTCGCCCTCAGGATGCAGCTATCGCACCCGCCACACGGCACCTCTCCGCCTTCGTAGCAGCTCCAGGTTAGCTCCAAAGGAGCGCCGACCTTTATCCCAAGCCTGACGATCTCCGCCTTGGACATATGAATTATAGGCGTATCTATTTTGACAGCGATGCCGTACTGGGTCCACATTTTGCTACCGTACATAAGAGCCTGACTTATCTTGTCGTAGTACTCGGGCCGGCAGTCGGGGTAGCCGCTGTAGTCCAAGGCGTTGGGGGCCAGCAAGATAATCGTCTTTATTTGAGCCGGATCCTGGCCTTCTATCTCGATTGAATGAAGCGCTTCACTCTCGACAAAGGCAGTCGCTAGGGTAAGGAAGAAGGTATTTCTCAGGGGTACGTAGGTAATGGGGATGCTCACGCCCATCTCCACCAGCGGTCTGTCCTTGGGCATGGGAAAGAGATCTGGGCTAGTCAGGGCCGAGTACCAGGCTACCTTGCTGAAAAAGGAGACGTCAATCAGCTCATGGCGTATGCCCAGCATGTGGGCTATCTTTTGGGCACTCTGGATCTCTTTGCTGTGGGTCTGGCCGTAGTGAAAGGTCAGAGCTGTAAGGCTGTCAACCCGGCTCTTGGCGTAGGTAGTTACCGTAGTCGAATCCAGACCTCCCGATAGGAGCGTTATGCCATAGGTGGTCACTGCTATTCACCGCCACAGTACTCGGCGTATTGGGTGGGAGACTCCCACAGCCGCACTTTTGAAGGAGCAAGGGAACCTAGCTCTTGGGCCTTTTGATAAATCTCCCTGGCCATAACCTCGCAGGAGGGGTTTTGCTCCTGAAATACATAGAGCCGTCTCAGTGTCAGAGACCCCAAAGCGTTAAGGAGCTCCTTATCCCTACTGTTTACCAGAAAGGCGTGATCCCAGTTTTCCTCTAGCCATCCCTTAATTCTCTCCTTCAGCGCCAGAAAGTCCGAGACCATCCCCATCTCATTCAATGTGGAGGAACCGATGAAAATTTCAGCCTTATAGGTATGGCCATGAGGGTAAGCGCACTTGCCCTGATAATTTAAGAGGCGATGGCCGCTGTCAAAGATAACCTCAACACGGAGCTGATACATTCCGTTAATCCCCAGTGGGCTTCTCATAGCCAACGGTAACAGTTGTATGAAGCCCCCCTCGAACCTTGTAGTCCAGGGTCAGAGTAAAACGCTGAGGCTGACAGGCATTCACCAGGTCTTGAAGAATCCTATTAGCAGCGTGTTCCTGGACGATCCCCACCTGCCTGTAGGAATTAAGATAGTATTTGACGGACTTGAGCTCCAAACAGAGACTGTCCGGTATATATCGAAGAGTAAGCTGACCAAAATCTGGAAGGCCAGTCCAGGGGCACACGGCGGTGAACTCGTCGGTCTCTATGACAATCTCTGCCTTTTGCTGAGGATACTCATACTCGAAGGCCAGAAGGCAGTCAGCATCAATGGCCTCATCTCCCTGAATATCGAATCGCCTGTCTAAACGCTCATATTTCCCTTGTAGGTCGTGAACACGCTGCATCTCTTCCCACCTCCGACTCGTAAGGACTTGCGACTCCTAATGGCTATATATTACATTCAGAGGGAGATTATGAGAAGGGCAGCCACATAGAAAAAGATGTCTCAGCCTAGTCGCGACTCTCTCGCTATAAAGGTCAAGGGACTTTCCAAGGCTTTCGGCAGGACAGGAGTCCTGAGGAATCTTGACCTGGAAGTTCCCTGGGGCGAGTTCCTCGCTATCTTTGGAGCTAATGGGTCAGGCAAGACAACTCTCATCAGGACACTAGCCAGCTTAACCCGCCCCGACTCGGGGCAAATAGATGTAGCCGGCCTTAGCTCAAGGAGAGAGGGTGAGAAGATTCGCACTATCATAGGGGTGGTGACTCATAACATCCTTCTATACGAAGAGCTTACAGTTTATGAGAACCTGAAGTTCTACGGGCGGATGTTCGCTCTGAAAGACGTAGATCAAAGAATCAACGATGCCGTGGGCCAGATGGGTCTGAGTCATCGTATGCATCAGCGAGTGCGCATTCTATCCCACGGCATGCAGAAACGGCTATCCATAGCCAGAGCGCTTCTTCACCACCCTTCCATCCTGCTATTAGATGAGCCAGAAAGCGGCCTAGACCAGGAGGCCCTCGGACTCCTCCAGAAGGCAATAGGCATTACTAAGGGATCACTCCGCGCAGTATTGATGACTACACACAATGTGGAATATGGTCTTTCAATGGCGGATAGAGTAGCCATTATCGCCGACGGGAAGATTGTCCACAAGGAGTCAAAGGAGACGCTAGACGTGGCTGGCTTCCGCAACACCTATCTCCACTTCACAGGCTCAGCTTTATGATCAGGAACTTTCTTGGCCCTATCTGGGCCATCGCCTGGAAGGATATACTCCTGGAGATTCGTACCAAGGAGATCGTTACCCCAGTAGTAGTCTTTGCCATTCTGGTGGTGGTTATCTTTAACTTCGCTATTGAACCGACACCCCAGATGGTGGCCGCAGTGGCACCAGGGATACTTTGGGTAGCCTTTACCTTTGCTGGCATCCTTGGGCTCAACCGCACCTTCAGCCTGGAGAAGGACAAGGGAAGCCTCGACGGTCTCATGCTCTGTCCGGTAAGTCGGGATACCATATACTTCGGTAAGGTCCTGGGTAGCTATCTCTTCATGCTGGCAGTGGAAGCCATCATGCTCCCGGTCTTTGCAGTTCTCTTCAACCTGTCTCTGTTTCTGCCAGAGGTAATACTGGTAGCGGCAACAGCCACGCTGGGATTCGCCGCCGTAGGGACCGTTTTCTCCGCCATGGCGGCTAACACTCGCTCAAGAGAGATCATGTTACCTGTGCTCTTTTTCCCTATAGCCTTGCCGGTAGTTATCGCAGCAGTGGAGGGCACTGCTGGGACCCTGCGTGGCGACGGCTGGAGCGAGATAGGTCGCTGGGTGCAACTCATAGGGGTATTTGACGTCATATTCTTAGTGGTTTCTGGCTTCGCCTTTCACTTTGCCCTGGAGGAGTAGGCTCACGATATAGCCCCTCTACCGATTTCGTGATAAAATGCACACAAGGATTGGAGAGATGACGACTGGCATCAAAAGAACCATCACCCAGGAAAAGGTGGTCCTCAGTAGTTACACGAACCTGTTCTTACTGGGCGTTTTGGTCCTTATGGTATTCAACCTCTACCTGATTTTCGTGTGGGTTCCCACAGACCAGAACCTGGGCAATGTGCAGCGAGTCTTCTATTTTCACGTGCCTATAGCGTGGGTAGGTTTTCTGGCTTTCTTTATTGTGTTCATCGCAAGCGTCGTCTATCTCATAAGAGGCTCCGAAAAATGGGACGCTCTGGCCTACAGTGCAGCGGAGATAGGGGTTCTCTTTACCTCCCTCATGCTACTTACCGGCATCCTCTGGGCCAAACCCGTATGGGGTGTCTGGTGGACATGGGACGCCCGTCTCACGACCACGCTAATCCTATGGTTTATCTACGTGGCTTATCTGATGCTAAGGGCATACGCCCCAAGAGGATCCCAGGGGGCCAGGTATTCGGCTATTCTGGGCATCATCGGTTTCATAGACGTCCCTATTGTCTATTTTGCCGTTAACTGGTGGCGCACCCTCCATCCTGAGTATGTGGTTGGCCCCGCCGCCGAATCGGGAAGCCTGGAGACCTCTATGTTGGTCGCTCTCCTGATATCTGTGGTCACCTTCACAGCTCTCTTTTCCTACCTCCTGACACAGCGCTACTCCCTAAGGTGGGCAGAAACGTTAATCGAAAGGTTGCACTACAACCGTGTTTAAGCTCAATAAGAAAACAGTCTTGAGGCTTTTTCCCCTGCTAGCCCTTGGACTCCTGTTGCTAGTCTTGTGGAAGAGACTCAAGCCAAAGCGGCTGTAGAGATACAGTCTCTCCCTTTAGAAGCACATTTATTGGAGGATGTCGTCCTTCGGTAGGAGCGAAATTATTATGGAAAGCCCTGAGTCTAGCCTCTCCTTCCTTTTCGCCGTTTATACCGTCACCTGGGTAGCCTTCTTCGCTTACCTCTTCGTCATTTCCCAGCGCCAGAGAGGGATGCGAAAAGAGATTGAAGCCTTGAGAAGGGCTCTGGAGGAGAAAGAGAAGGCTGACGAGATTAGGCAGCAAAACAGAGGGTAGCACAACATAGACTGGCTGGGAAAAGACTCAACAGAGAGATGATGAATACTCAGATTGACAATAAGAATGTATCGGAGCAAAGTAGCCCTATTTTCAACCACAGGGTGAAGCTTCTCATAGCCCTGGTGTTGCTTGTAGGTGCCTTTTCTTATCTGGGGCTTGTGGCCTTCGAGAGCGCGACGGTCTATTATGTGACCGTAAGCGAGCTGAACCGCCAGGGAGCAACTGACAACGGCAAGATGATCAGGGTCAACGGGAAGCTCGTCCCCGACTCTTACCACCGGGAGCCGACGGGTATCCAGGCTCGCTTTGCTCTCACAGATGGTCAGGAATCTGTTAAGGCCGTCTATAACGGCGTATTGCCAGACCTCTTCTTTAACGAACACTCCGAGGTTATCCTCGAGGGGAGCTACAATACCAACGGATTCTTTGAAGCCCAGACGGTGATTGTAAAGTGCCCCTCCAAATACGTTGCCCTCAATAAGAAAGAGTCCGGATCATGAAGTTGCCCCCTGGCTGAAGGACGAGTTGGACGAGGCATGTGGCGCATAAGCCCTTTGCGGCCCAGGGTGAAAGGTGGTGGAGTAGTAAGACCCAGGCCGATACGGAGGACTCATTGAGTTCTCGACATAGAGTCGTGTGGGCACTCGGACTTCAGTGGATAGTGGCCCACGCCACCGCCGGAGCGGCCGGCGCCGCGGTCTACGCCGCGGCGGGATCGAACCCGAGGGCGCTCCCCGTCTTTTGGGTGGGCGTTGCTATCTTAGGCATCGCCCAGTGGCTCGTGGTTCGACGTTGGCTTCCCGGGGTACGGGCGTGGCCATGGGTCACTCTTGGCGGCGCAGCGGTCGGATCAGTCATCTCGTGGCCCATCACTTTGGTCTGGACCGTCATGCTCCTGCTCACGCTTGGGAGAATTGGGGCCACATCAGAGGGACCAGGTCTGTTTGGGTTGCTAGGAGGAGCAGCATCCCTCGTCATAGGACCGGTATTGGGAGGCGGAATCGGAGTGGGGTTCGGTCAGTGGATGTTACTGCGGTACCATACCCGATGGGCGGCCTTCTGGGTCCCTGCCGGAGTTGTCTCCTTCACTATAGCCACTCCGAGCATACTACCGTTGATCTTCTCGCATCTTCCCAGCGAGACCTCTGGAGCCGCTGCCGTTGGAGCATTCGGCGGATCTGTGGCTGGAACCGTAACCGGGATCTTGCTGACCGTTCTGGTTAAGGAGATACGATCGCAGCCCGATGCCGTGCAGATGCCATCTGTTCTGCAAGCAGACGTCGTGCCAGATACTATGTCTGGTCATCCCATTACCATCACAACCGCTCCCCCCGCCGGAACGGGCCCCCGCTTCGCGGCTATGGTGATAGATAGCCTCCTGATCTTGGTCCTGTCCTTCCTTATCTCGGAGCTATTGCTAAAGTTTGAGAGTTGGGGAAGCATAGGCACGGTGTTGTTGATGCCCTTCCTGTATCACTGGGTTTTCACGAGTCTAAGGGGGCAGACCATAGGCAAGGCATTGGTGGGAATCAAGGTTGTGGATGCAGGGGGAGGGGCTCCAGGTTGGAGGCGAGCTGCGCTACGGGAGATTCTCGGCAAGTCGCTCTTTAGCTACCTGCTGTGGTTCATCGCCTTTGGTCCCTTGATGATGGGGCTATTGGCCGGGTTTGGGAGCATTCGCCTGGACAAGCACCGGCAGGGTTGGCATGACAAGCTAGCTAGCACGTTTGTGGTGCGGGCGCGGGTCTGACGACGTGTCAGCAATGCCGAAGTCTGCCTCAAACTTGCCACCAACTCTGGCCACAGAAAGCTTGAGTGCTGGGGATCGGGGGATATCCAGGTACATAGAGATTGAGGTTGGTTGAGCACGGCAATACCTGTCAGATAGGATGTTGCGAGCTTTCTCGTGTAAGTGCCCTTATATGCTAGTTTCCGCTGTGCTTGCCCCCTTGATGAATGCAGTAGAAACTGCTAACATCATCTTAGCCTATGTGTTCCTAATGTGAGGAGTTGCATGGACATAAAGAAGACGCGTTTTACCCTCGACCTTGACCCCATTTTCCAACGACGTTTGAAGGTGATAGCCACCCTCAAGGGTATGACCATGCGTCAGTACTGCCTCTCAGCGGTCGAAAGGGAATTGGCGAAGGATGAAGCCCAGGGCGCTAAGGCATTTCCTTTCGGAGAAGAGGCCCTTAGCCGTCTTGTCTCTCTTCAAGCGGAGCTATTCGCTGGAAGGAAGGTCCCCGGGGAGTCGGTGAAGTTGATCCACGAAGCCAGGAAGACGAGGGCTAACGTACCGTGAACGGACAGGTCATCGTGGATGCTAGCCTGGCCGCGAAATGGCTGGTCAACGAGGTCCACTCCGAAAAGGCCCTTGCTTTGGCCCTATCCTGGGCCCGTGTAGGCGTGCAGCCGGTGGCGCCATACCTAATGCCAGTCGAAGTGGCCAATGCGCTGTACCAAAGAGTGGTACGGGCGCAGATGTCCCTGGACGCGGCTATCAGACTCTTGGAGGCACTCGTTGAATCGGGTATTCAACTTAGGGAACCTTCGGGTCTGCATAGAAGGTCAATTGAGCTTGCCGCGCAGCTCCATCAGGACGCTGCATACGACTCTCATTACTTGGCGCTTGCTGAACAGCTTGATTGCGATCTGTGGACCGCCGATGAACGCTTTTATAGGGCTGCAAGACCAGTTCACGGACGGATGAAATGGCTGGGTGACTTTGAGGGATGAGCATGCCAGCCCACATTACATCTGTTCAAGTAAGCCGCCAAACGCCTCCCCATAGACATCGTGCTGGGCATCGGGGAGATAAAGGTCCGCAGAGGTTGAGGTTGGCTAGGGATGGCAACTTCATCTAGTAAGCTAAGCGAGCTAACACGAGATGAGATAAATCATCTCAAGCAGTCCCTGCATGTCCCTCAAAGTGGCCAATCCACTACCATGGAAGCGCGGTTGCTGACAGTTCAAGAAGAATGTGTTCAACTCCTGGAGTCTGCATCGGTTAGAAAAGCACATATCAGGTTTGTGATTCCCAGACAGGGGATCAAAAGCGACGAAAGTATCATAGACAAAATCAACTCACAGCGCAGGGACAAGGGGAAGGACTTGAGCTTGAGCGCCCTTAATGATCTCATTGGAGCAAAGGTCCTTTGCCCTTATCCAACAGACGTCGAAGAAGTCCTCGACTGGCTTTACGAGGATGACAGACCATTCCGGGTGTTTCCTTCGAGAGAGAAAGCAAAACAGGAAAGAGAGGAGAAAGAGAGAGATAGAGGCTATCGTTCTTACAATCTCACTCTACAACTGACCGTATCGCACTGCACTCAAAGGAATCTGCCTGTCGGTGCACAGAATGACAAATTCGAGTTGCAGGTCAAGACTCTCCTGGAAGAGGCGTGGGACGCAAAAACACATGACGTTACTTACAAAGGTCCTTCAGAGATAGATCGAAATCTACGCGATCACATGAAGTTGGTTAGCAAGAGCCTGGTCGCCTTAGATGAACAAACCGAGGTTCTCAGGCAGCAAATTATGGAAGAGAAGTGGGAAAAGGAGCAGAGGAAGCGTAACGCCGCACTTCTATTTGTGTGCATGAACTTGACGCCTGAGGAAAGAAATAAAATAGCCGTTCCTGACGAGGATCCATCCCTGTGGACGGAGGATTCAATTCAAAGAATGAACATACAGCTTGAGGGGCTTACGGGTGACTTCGACAGAGCTAAAGCTTTGGGTCATACTCTTTTAGCGATCATCGCCGATGACCCCCGCCATAGCGAAGAGGCCCTGCTGACCATCAATACATTGGTTTCGAAGAACGTCAAGGACCCTAATTGGCTGCGGCTCCGCGCTTGTATTCGTTGGTCGCTTGGCTATGTGAAATCGGCAATGGACGATTTGTTAGATTGTATAGCTATGGCCGAAGCGAGTCTCTCGACCAAATCCGACGACACTATGGATGCTAAGAATGATTTCCTGTATTACGCTTGTGACCTCCAGACCCTCAGCTATGAGTTCGCCAAGCATGCACAGGAGATTGCGGCGGAAATCGAGCAGCACCTGGAAGGTCTTCAAAATGAGGAATTGTCCGCCGTAGCTGAATTGTACGACACTCTTGGGCGATACTATATCGTCTTCGCGACTAAGTTAGCTAGTGTAGACAAAGGCCGCGAATTCTTGGACAAAGCACTTAATCTGTCAACTGTCGACGAAGAAAGGCACGCAGTTGCGCGTGCCTTTCATTGGATGCATCTATACGAAGCGGTCAAACAGATGGGGCGCTTTGTACAGCGAACACCCCTGCCTGCTACGAACGAGCCTCATCTCTAGGAGGATATCCACCCTTCGGCCATTGTAGATACATTGTGTGCCCCCCTATCTGTGCTTTCTTGAAAAACTATAATACTCCGTACTTCTCGCTGTGTCAACTCCCCTAAACTCAACTGAAACGGGAAAGCATCCCTGACCTGACTCTACATGCTCTTTTGGACTTGCCCCTCGGCAGTGCATGCCGACACCTAGCCTGGCCAATACCTGCTAGCTGGCCCAGAAATAATTCAGGTACTGGCTGCCCAAAGGTTACTTAGGTTCACCAAGTAAAACAACTTAAGCTCGGCTCAACAAACCTGCTTGATGCAGACGGCGATCCTCGTCACGAATCCTTCATGCCCGATACAATTCGCTTTAGCAGGCCCCAGCGCCTCAGCAGGAACCCAGGGATCACCCCCGCCAGGTGCCATACCAAAAAAGGATAAACCACAGCCTCCCTATCCAATCCGTACTTCAATATCCCGTAGGGTATCCAGGCACACACACCCAGCAATATAAGGATGCCACCCAATTTTTCTCTGCTATAGGGCAGTATTTTGCTCATGACCCCTTATGGCCTTGCATAAAAAGTCATGTGCCAAGTCTGTGATCCCGGGTTTGATCCGCCATTTGACCATCCCCCTACCCCCTTCCTTCTAGGAAGGGGGTAATTTTAGATATATGTGGGACACCCCCATGCCCCCGTCAAAGGGGCCTTCTGCCCCTCTGAACTCCCCTGATGTGTATTTTCTGTAAAAAGTCTCCTGATGTTAGGAAGACCTGGCTCATTCTCAAATGAGAGACCTGGATTGGCCGCCGTCTATGTTGATGCAAGCCCCTGTTATCAGGCTAGCCCTCTCCGACGCCAGAAAGGCCACCAGATCCCCCACAGGCTCAGGCCATCCAAACCTTCCCATGGGAAGGTTCCGATCAATGAACTCCTTGACTACCTGGGGCGATTGCTCCCTCTGAAATCGCTCCCAACTGCCTCCGGGAAAGGCGATGGAGCCAGGAGCCACGCTGTTTACCAGGATACCCTCTTTAGCAAGGGTCAGAGCCATGTGCTTGGTCAGGGCTATTAGCGCCGCCTTGGCCGTCATATAAGCAAGGCGTCCGCCATACTCTCTTCCAAATATAGAGGAGATATTGATTATACGACCCCATCCTTTTACCTTCATATCGGGAATCGCCAGCTTCATAATCCTCATAGCCCCAAAGAGGTTAAGCTCAAAGGCCTCCTTCATCTGGTCCTCGGTAACCTCACTTATGTCCCCTCCCCCGCCACCACCCACGTTATTCACCAGAATCTCCACGGGGCCGAGCTGGGACACCACCCTGTCGAACAGGCGACGCGCACCCTCGCCCTCTGTTATGTCAACAGCGACCCCCATGGCCGTGCTACCCAGAGCCTTCAGCTCCTCTACGGCCTTTTTTATCGGCTCCTCGCTCCTGGCGCAGATGGCCACCTTCGCACCTTCTCGGGCCAAGGCCAAGGCCGCCTGGCGGCCCAGCCCGCGGCTACCGCCTGTTACCAGAACAACCCTGTCTTTAATACCCAGATCCACAGAGCCTCCCATAAAGTAAGGAAAACGCCTCTATCCCATCAAACCCTGCCCTTCAACCCCCTCACGGCCTCCACCACCCTGGGCAGTATCTCTCCGGAGGGACCTCGCAAGACCACATCACACTCGTCCGTAAGGGGGGTCTCATAGAGGTTAACCTCAATAAGGTAGCCACCCCTTGCCTTGGCCTCCGTAGGGAAGCCGGCGGCAGGATAGACCATATTTGAGGTGCCGATAACCAGCATACAGTCGCAGAGGTTAGTCTGATCGAAGCACACCTCCAGCACGTCCAACGGTATCGGTTCGCCAAACATCACCGTATCGCTTTTGATGAGGCCACCGCATTGAGGACAAAGGGGAGGTATCTCCTCAACGAAAAACTCGTCCCTCGGAAAGCGAAGGTTACACTTGAGGCAGCGTAGCTTGGTTCTATTGCCATGAATCTCGGCGATATTACTGCTGCCCGCCACATGATGGAGATTGTCAATGTTCTGGGTGATGATATGCCTAAGCACCCCCATCTTCTCCATCTCTGCCAAGGCATAGTGCCCTGGATTGGGCTTGGCCTTTTCAATGGCCTCCCTAAACTGGGAGCGATCCTTATCCTGCTGCTGCCGAGCCATCTGGTCCCACCAGACCTTGGGGTCTCTGAGGAATTGCTGAAAGCCGTTCATGTCTGGCTCGCCTATCCGCGTCCACAGACCCCCAGGC
This sequence comes from Chloroflexota bacterium, assembly GCA_016210665.1. Lineage (GTDB taxonomy): Bacteria > Chloroflexota > Dehalococcoidia > Lucifugimonadales > JACQTT01 > JACQTT01. Next base: position 11,654 of record JACQTT010000084.1, read on the forward strand.
CCTCTGAAAGGTGGGATACCACTCTCCACCGACATGCCCGCTCCTATGAGAGCCACGACGTAGCTTGACTCTACCATAAGTCGAGCTGCTTTACTTACGTTTTCTAATTGCTGCATCTGCGTACTTAACCTCCTGAATCAGGCTTAGAATCTGTAAACGCCTTATTAGGAGCGCCCCCGGCGCTCAAAGGCTCGACTCTGCCATGATACACCACAAATCTGGAGGCCGAGAAGGCCACGGCATCTCCTACCAGGTCCATGTCAGTGGTGGTAACGAGGCACTGCTGAAATTGGGATGCTTTTGCCAAGACACAGTCCCTTCGAGCAGCATCCAGCTCTGAAAGAACATCGTCCAGGAGAAGGATAGGCTCCTGGCCCCGCTGTTGAGCTAGATAGGAGGCTTCAGCCAGCTTCATCGATAAGGCAATGGTACGGGCTTGCCCCCTGGAGGCATACAGCCCTGCATCCATACCATCTATCAGGAGTTGAATGTCATCGCGGTGAGGCCCAGAAAGGGTTATCCCCTGATTCACCTCACGCCTTCTCTGGGCCTCCAAGGCACGTTTGAAGGCTGCGGCGATCCTCTCCACTTCATCCACCTCCTTATCTCCCGCGCTAGGCTTGTATATCATGTCCAGAACCTCTCCACTGCCTGTCAACTCACTGTTCAAACTCCTGGCCGCTCCGGATATCGCCTGGATAGCCTGATACCGACGACTGACAATGTATTCGCCTTCAGCTACCAGTTCACTATCCCAGAACTCCAACTCGTCCTCCTGAGCACGCCCTTCCCGAATTGACCTGAGGAGATGATTCCTCTGGTAGAGAATTTTCTGATATTTCTGAAGGGATCTAAGATAATTATGGTCCAGCTGAGAGAGAAGAACATCAAGATATTTTCTGCGTACCCAGGGAGAGCCATGCACCATCTGGATGTCCTGGGCGCTGAACATCACTGCATTTATCTCTCCAACGAGTTCCGAGGCTAAGCGCGGAAGGCCGTTTACTCGAATCCGCTTCTGCACTGTAGAGCCTTCCAAGTTACTCTGCCTTCCATTCTGCTGTACTTCACCCGATGGCCCAGGCAGGCATTGAATATCCAACTGAATCTTCAATCTCTCGTTGTCTCGCCGGAAAATGGCGCCAACCTGAGCGTGCCCACCTTCTTTGGCAGACTCCCACCTAACCATCTCCCGGTCGCTAGAGGCATGGGGCGACTTAGCTATGGCCAGGACATAAATCGCCTCCAGAAGGTTACTCTTTCCCTGGCCATTGCCACCCTGGAAAAAGGAAAGGCCATGCTTCAGATCCAGCACTAATTCCTGATAGTTACGGAAGTTAGCCAGGCTGAGACGCTCAATATAAATGCCCCACCTCCGCGACGGTTATGACTAAACTCCATGGATCTGCCTCAACACTCAGGCTACTGCCATGATTGACGCCCTACGGCGGCCACTGTTATATTGCCATATGCCAGTATGCTATAAGGAGCAGGTTTTGGCTAGACTCTCTCTGCTTATCTCCCGCGATCAGATAGCCGAGTCTGTTCATAGGCTGTCCCGCCAGGTTGAGCAAGACTATCGTGGCAGTAATCTTCTCTTGGTAGGCGTTCTGAAGGGAGCTTTCATGTTCATGGCCGATCTGGTGCGAGGGTTGGAGCTACCCGTCGAAATAGACTTTGTTCGCCTAGCCAGCTACGGCTCTCGCCGGCAGTCTACAGGTGGGGTAAGACTACAGCACGGACTACGTTCTAGCATTGAAGGAAAGGATGTCTTGATCGTAGAGGACATCATAGATACCGGACATACAACCAGATTCTTGATAGATTATTTACAAAAAAGAAGACCTGCTAGCTTGAAGCTCTGCGCTCTTCTGGATAAACCAGAAAGGCGGCAGGTACCCGTGTCCATAGACTATCTGGGATTCACCGTTCCCAACAAGTTCGTAGTCGGCTACGGCATCGACTTTAATCAGGAATACCGTCATCTACCTGACATCTTTGTCCTAGAGGAGAAGGAAAATGAAGCTTAAAGAGCTTATTGCCGTGGCTAGAGGAGACGCCCTGGCAGACCTCATTCTGAAAAACGCCGACATAGTCAACACCTTTACAGGAGAGATTGAGGAGGCCAATGTTGCCATATTTCAAGGCTACATTGCCGGCGTGGGAGACTACACCGATGCCCACCATACCATAGACCTTGGGGGACGACACGTCGTACCCGGCCTCATAGATGGACACGTCCATCCGGAAAGCAGCTACCTTCACGTTGACCAGTACGCCAGAGCAGTCGTTTCACGGGGCACGCTGGCAGCCATCACCGACCTCCACGAGATTACCAACGTCTGTGGCCTGCCTGGAATGCGCTACATCATGGAATGCGCCCAGCGGGTCCCTATGGACATCTTTTTCATGGCCCCTTCTTGCGTCCCCTCCACAGATATGGAGACCTCCGGCGCTACGCTGGGGCCAAGAGAGATTCAAAGGGCCCTCAGATGGCGAGGTGTCATAGGACTGGGAGAGATGATGAACTTCCCTGGAGTAGTCAATGCTGAAGATATGGTAATGCAAAAGCTACGCGCTGCAGAACGAGATATCATTGACGGTCATGCCCCAGGCCTTACTGGGAGAGCCCTTAATGCCTACCTGGCCCCGCGCATTGGCTCAGACCACGAGGCAACTCGCTATGAAGAGGGTCTGGAAAAGCTACGACGGGGGATGCACCTCATGATTCGAGAGGGATCAACTGAAAAGAACCTGGAGGAGTTGCTTCCCCTGGTTAACGATGGCAACTATCATCGTTGCATGCTGGTTGTGGACGACCGCAACGCCCTGGATTTACTCAAAAACGGTGATATGGACGCGGTGGTTCGTAAGGCCATAAGGTTAGGGCTAGATCCCATCAGAGCCATACAAATGGCTAGCCTCAACCCAGCCAGATACTTCGGCTTGAGAGGACTGGGAGCTGTAGCCCCCGGCTACTATGCCAACTTTCTTGTCTTGAGCGACCTGAGGAGTTTCACGGTCGAGCAGGTCTTTTATAGAGGCAAAAAGGTGGCTGAAAAAGGCGTAGCCCTGTTCACAACAAAATTGAAACCCAATGAGGCGATGACTGGCACAGTTAACATCAAGCCCTTCACAGTCCGAGATCTCACTATAAAGGCGAGAACCGTAGATGCATTTCCTATTATCGGAATCGTGCCCGGCCAGATCATAACGCGATGGCTACAAGAGCGACCCCCCAGAAGAAACGGTAGTGTTTATCCCGATATTGACCGTGACCTGCTAAAGCTGGTAGTCGTGGAAAGACACAAGGCCACAGGAAACATAGGAGTTGGCCTGGTAAAGGGATTTGGCTTAAAGAGGGGGGCCTTGGCTACCTCCGTCGCCCACGACTCCCATAACATAGTTGTAGTAGGCACTACGGACGAGGATATCTACGCTGCCGTAAAGGAGATAGAGAGAAACCAGGGTGGCCTGGTTGTTACTGTGGAGGGCCAGGTCCTGGGGTCTCTCGCCCTTCCCATAGCTGGCCTTCTATCAAAAGAGCCTCTAGAGGTCGTCGCCGCAAAGATTGAGGAGTTGGAGCGATTGGCGAGAGAGCTAGGCTGTAAGGCACCATCCCCCTTCTCTATCTTGTCCTTTTTGGCTCTGCCGGTTATCCCGGAGCTAAAGCTGACCGATATGGGCCTAGTAGATGTGGAAAAGGGGAAGTTGCTTACTCTCTGAGCAAAGAATTGTAAAACCCCTCTGACAGAGAATACCAGCTACAGTATTTGCGGCGACTCGGACTTCGTGGAAAGCAGCCCAAGACGATTATGGAGCTACGCCTGTTTTGCGATACTAGGAGACTGCTGCAGCCGCAACATGGCAAACCCTATGATAATTAACCACATGAGGAAAATGAAAAATCCAAAGAAGCCAACAGACTTGATTATATCTGATAGCGGCTCAAGGAGGGGCAGCCATCCTCCAATCAGAGCAGGGATCACTCCCAGCCATCCGATCCAGCGGGGAATCACCCCGGTGCGAAGGATCGCCACAGCAAATAGGGCCAGTCCGATGCCCCAAGAAAGCACATTTCCTACAATAGTCGCAAGGTCGCCTACTCGGAACACAGTCCTGGCAACCACTTCTAGGATAGGTTTGTCGGCAGCCGCGGCTTTTGCGTAACCTGGGGCCAGTTCCCACGCCACACCTATGCTGACAATGTCTGAAATGACGTTAAAAAGCACCCCTGCAACCCACAACGCTGCAGCTATCCACAGCAGGCTCCCCTCCTTATGGAGAAGTTGATAAAGCCCTATCGCAACGAAAAACGCCAGTACCTTACCAGCAAGGCTGAGCCACAAGACAGTCAAAAGCGTTGTGCGATATTTGTTTATGTTAAGGAGAGCTTGACCTGTCTCGCTTTTCCCCCTCTCCTCCAATCCGGATACGGTGAATAGTATGATAGCCACAAAAAAGAAGGCAAAAGCAAGGATAGCGCACATGCCAGTAACCTGGATAAAGCTCAAATTCTTCATGACTACCTCTTTTCAACTGCTACAGTTAAGTCGCTCATGGCTCACTGCCACGTCAAGACATAACTAATAGAGTATACATGCCTGGCAACAATGTCTAGGTTTTTCGGGGATTTTGAAAGGCACTTATTGACCCTATAGAAGAAATACACCACCGCTCCTCCATCCAGCTTAGGCAATAGAGACACGGTTCATAGTTGTAGCCTCAACTTAAGACGGCGATGACCTCCACCTCTAACAGAAAATCTGGGTTTGCCAAGGCAGAGATGACCAGCAGCGTGGAGGCAGGCGGCTCCACAGTTGCATATCTCTGACGTATCTCCCGCAGCTTGCCCAGGTCCTCCTGTCGTGTTAAGTAGGTATTCATCTTTACCACGTCCTTAAAGGATGCTCCGGCCGCCGCCAGCACAGCCTGAAGGTTCTCATACACCTGCTCGGCCTGAGCAGTGAAGTCCCCCTTCCCCACCAGGTTTCCGTTCTTATCTATAGCCACCTGGCCCGCCACGTACACCGTGTTTCCCGCCTTGACAGCATGATTGTAACCTCGCCCTGCTGGCACATGCACCTCCGCTGGCTTGATCACCTGGTTCGGCATACTACACCTCCTACTTCGGTTAGTCCGCTAGTTTTGCCTAGGCTAGAAACTGTTCAGAAAAGCGCTTTTGGCTACCGCCTGAAGCATGCCCTAAGGCTGTCGAAGAGGCGTGAGCAGCAACGCCCCACACTTTAGGCTAGGGTCAGAGAGCCAATTTCCTCCAATGGCCTCCAGCAGGACGCAACCATGTTACTGGTCTCAGATATTGTGCCGGAGAACTACCCTAAAGTGGGCGGTAGTGGACTCGAACCACTGGCCTCCGCGATGTCAACGCGACGCTCTAACCAACTGAGCTAACCGCCCCACAGGGTAAAGTTTAGCAAAGGAAGGGTAGCGGGTCAACGAAGTGTACTCGTCCAGTAGATTAGTGACACTTTGCCTCCTCTTTTTGGATTTGTCTTTTAGAGAGGAACTGGATGGGAGTGAGATAGCCCAGAGCCTGGTG
>JACQTT010000079.1 GCA_016210665.1 Chloroflexota bacterium
CACCAGGCTCTGGGCTATCTCACTCCCATCCAGTTCCTCTCTAAAAGACAAATCCAAAAAGAGGAGGCAAAGTGTCACTAATCTACTGGACGAGTACACACGGTTGACAAACCTAGGGAGATATGGTATAATTCTTGTTGTCCCAAGTAACTGAAGCTGAGGATCACAGACCAAAGGTGGGGATTCCAAGCCATGAGAGGGATCACCGGCGGGGTAAGTGGTCGGCGGAGAGGTTACTTGGGACTTCTTGTTAGCTACTCGTTCTCCTTCGGCCTGAGAACGCCAATAAAGGGAAGATTTCGATACTTCTCCATGTAGTCTAACCCGTATCCCACTACAAACTCGTCCGGGATTTCAAACCCTATGTATACGATGGACACGTCTATCAATCTCCGTATCTTCTTGTCCAGGAGTGTGCAGACGGTGAGAGTAGCGGGGTTCTTGGAAGATAGGTAGTTAAGTAGATAGTTCAGGGTCATGCCTGTGTCCACGACATCCTCTATTAAGATAACATCTGCCCCGGCGATGTCGGTGTCTAGGTCTTTAGTAATCCTTACCCCCGGCCGACTACCGCCAGTGTAGTGGGAGATGGACATAAGATCTATCGAGATTGGTAGGGAAATCTCCCGTATCAGGTCGGCCATGAAGCACAGCATGCCCCGAAGGACTCCCACCAAAATAGGCTGCCTGTCTGTATAGTCTTTGGAAATCTGTTTTCCCAACTCAGAGACCCTCTTTTGAATTTGCTGAGGGCTAAAAAGGACACGTTCAATACCTCTTACCTCAGCTTGGGCTAGAGGTCCATAGCCATATTTGGCCAGCAGTCGATGGTAGTCCCGGCGATACAGGAGCTTTATGTTTGTGTCTGGGTAGAGCTCTCTAAGACGTCTGAGTTTGCGGTTTTTCTCCGTAACCAGGCTTTGCTTGAGGGTGGTGAGCTCTACATACATATCCAAATCCGGCAGGTAAAAGTCCGGTGTGAACATCTCTGTGACCCTCTCTCCTTCCCATTGAAGGGGAAAGGCGCGAGGCTCGTATACCCACTGAACTCCGTAGAAGTCCAGTATCCTGGTAAACTCTTTTTCACTGGGGTGGGCGAAAGGTAGGGCCTCAGTGTGCCATGCAGGCTGAGTGCCGACCGAGGTTTTGCCATCATCTTGGCCGGATTGCCTCTCAGTCTCCTTTGGGATCTTATGGGGTGCCCTTGCAGTTTGCTCTTGGGTCACTGTATCTCTTTTCAAGGCTTGGCTTGTGCGATTTCGTATGTCTATAATACTAGCTTGGCTCATCAAAGGACAACTCGTTTTAGCTAGTACATTTGGAAAAAGGGCCATTAAGTTATAGAATAGGTAGTTATTAGAAGCAATTCTCTCCAGAAGACACTGTGAAGTTAGTGTATGGCAGATTATGATCTGGTAGTTATTGGGGCAGGCCCAGGTGGCTACGTCGCCGCCATACGTGCCGCTCAGCTTGGCCTGAGAACGGCGGTCGTGGAGCGCGATGCTGTCGGGGGAATATGTCTCAACTGGGGATGCATTCCCAGCAAGGCGCTGCTGAAAAACGCTGAGGTGATCCATCTGTTCCAACGCGCCGAAGAGTTTGGGGTGGTCTTCGACAACGTCCGCTACGACTTTGGGAAGGCCATCGCTCGCAGTCGCACAGTAGTTGGGCAGCTAGCGAAAGGAGTGGAGACCCTTCTCAGGAAGAATAAAGTTAGGCTCATTAAAGGAGAAGCACGCTTAAAGAGCCGTGAAAAGATAGAGATTAAGGAGACAGGAGAGACCTTTTCAGCCAAGAACATTATTATAGCTACAGGTGCTCGTCCCAAGACCTTACCGGTGCTTCCCATAGACGGCGAGGTAGTTATCACCAGCCGCGAGGCTCTTGAGATGCGGGAGGTTCCGAAGTCGGTGGCCATAGTTGGTGGTGGGGCCACAGGGGTGGAGTTCGCCTATCTTTACCGGGCCTACGGCGTTGAGGTCACTATTGTGGAGATACTGCCCCATCTGGTGCCCCAGGAGGACGCCGAGGTGAGCCAGCATCTTGAGAGGGCCTTCGCTAAACAGGGTATCAAGGCGATGACCAACTCCAAGGTGACTGGGTTCTCCAGGGATGGTCGCATAGCCAAATTGGAGGTAACTAGTCAAACGGGGACAATAGAGATGCAATGCTCCAAAGTGCTGGTAGCTGTGGGAGTGCAGGGAAATATCGAAGATATAGGGCTGGACGAACTTGGGGTCGAGACAGAGAAGGGATACATCAAAATAGACGACAGGATGATGACCAGCGTACCCGGTATATATGCTATAGGCGACGTTACAGGCAAGCTGCTCTTGGCCCACGTAGCCTCGGCCCAGGGAGTGGCTGCCGTGGAGAAGATCGCCGGAGTGGATACCCAAGCCCTCGATTACATCCTGATGCCTAAGGTTACCTATTGCCAGCCTCAGGTGGCCAGCTTTGGCATGACGGAGAAGCAGGCACGAGAGCGCGGTGTGGACGTCAAAATAGGCATGTTTCCTTTCCAGGCTAGTGGGAAAGCCCTGGCTCTGGGAGATACCGAGGGGCTAGTGAAGCTGGTGGTAGATAAGAGTCTAGGCGAGATAATAGGCGTTCATATGATTGGCGCCGAAGTTTCGGAGTTGGTAGGAGAGCTTTCCCTGGCGCGTCTTCTAGAGGGAACCATACAAGAGGTTGGCCGCCTGATTCACCCTCATCCCACTCTTTCAGAGGCGCTTAAAGAGGCGGCGCTGGCGGCGGATGGGCGGGCTATACATATATGAGCCTCTGAAGGCTAAAAGGTAGGGTATGAAGGTAGTAGAGAAGATAGAAAAAAAGCAGGTCGCCGAGTTTTATCGGCAGATGCTCCTCATTCGAAGGTTTGAGGAGAAGGCAGCTGAGATGTATATGCGGGGTAAGATAAGGGGCTTCCTGCATCTCTACATAGGTGAGGAGGCCATCGCAGTGGGCGCTATTTCTGTGCTGAAACCAGAGGACTATATAGTAACCCACTACCGCGACCATGGCCACGCCATTGCTAGAGGAATGGATCCCAAAGTGATTATGGCGGAGCTTTTCGGGAAGGCCACGGGATCTAGTAAGGGAAAGGGCGGCTCTATGCATCTTTTCGACGCCTCGAAGAACTTTCTGGGAGGCTATGCCATTGTTGGAGCCCAGCTTCCTATAGCGGTGGGACTTGCTCTGGCCAGCCGTCAACTGCAGAATGGCAGGGTAGTCCTCTGTTTCTTTGGTGAGGGCGCCGTAAACGAGGGGGAGTTTCACGAGAGCATGAATCTGGCCTCTCTATGGAAGCTCCCCATTGTATTTTTCCTGGAGAATAACCTTTATGGTATGGGAACACACATAGACAACACCCACGCCGGTGGGCGCGATGTTTATAAGGCAGTCGGTGACTATAATATGGCCTCTCATCGGGTAGATGGGATGGATGTTATGGCGGTACATGAGGCAACTTTGGAGGCAGTTGACGGGGTTCGCTCAGGAGAGGGTCCCTTCTTTCTGGAGGCCCTTACCTACAGGTTTCGGGGACACTCTATGGCCGACCCTATAAACTACAGGGATAAGGCCGAGGAGGCGGAATGGCGGAGGAAAGACCCCATTGATTCATTGAAGCGCTGGGCGCTAGAGGAGGGCGTCTTGACGAAGAATTACGTGGAGACCATTGAGGAGGGTGTGGAGAAGGAGTTGCAGGCGGCAGTAGAGTTCGCTGACCAGAGTCCCGATCCTCCCCTGGATTCTCTTATGCAGGACGTATACGCCTAAAGGGACATTAGATATGGCTGAAATGACCTATAGAGAGGCTATTTCCAAAGGCCTGAGGGAAGCGCTGGAAACAGACGAGCGAGTATTCCTGATGGGAGAGGATATTGGTGCTTACGGTGGAGCCTACGCCGTCACCCGGGGCTTCCTTAAGGAGTTCGGCCCACGGCGCATCAAAGACACGCCTATATCAGAGTCGGTTGTGGTGGGCGCAGGCATAGGCGCGGCTATGGCGGGTCTGAAGCCAGTAGTAGAGTTGATGACCATCAACTTTAGCCTTCTGGCCATGGACCAGATAGTGAACAACGCTGCTAAACTTAGATACATGTCTGGCGGGCAGCTAAAGGTTCCTTTGATTATTCGCACTGTTACAGGGGGAGGGGCGCAATTGGCAGCGACTCACTCTCAAAGCCTCGAAGGATGGTATGCGAGTGTCCCGGGTCTCAAAGTGGCCGTGCCCTCCACACCCTACGATGCTCTCGGACTTCTTAGAGCAGCCTTTGAGGACGAGAATCCCATCCTGTTTGCAGAGCATGCTCTTCTCTACGGTCTGCGCGGGGATGTCCCGGCCGAGCGGTACACCGTTCCTCTGGGTCAGGCAGACATAAAGCGGTTCGGGAAAGACGTAACCCTGGTTGCCTACTCCAGGATGACTCATGTCGCTCTTCGTGCTGCCGAGGAGCTGGCCCGAGAGGGGGTGGAGGCTGAGGTAGTGGACTTGCGTACCCTTCGTCCTCTGGACAAAGAAAGGATTATTCAATCTGTGAAAAAGACCTCCCGTTGTCTCGTGATTGAAGAGACCTGGAGAACTGGCGGATTCGGCGCTGAGGTAGCCAGCATGATTCAGGAGGAGGCATTTGACTATCTGGATGGGCCTGTGGCTAGATTAGGAGGAGCAGATGCTCCCATGCCCTATTCTCGTAGCCTGGAGATGGCCGCGATACCCGATGAGAAGAAGATTATCAGGACGCTAAAGGAAGTCGTTGGCATCTAGTGCCTGATTGCGGAAAAGGGCGTAATAATCAACGCTCGTGCTAAGCCTGTCGAACCATGAGCGGCTCAGCCCTTCGACAAGCTCAGGGTGAGCGGGGTTAGGAATGGCCTTGCGTACGCGGGTTTACGGAACTAGATACTGGTGAGCACGAGGGAGGTGTTACTCTGGCTACAGAGATTTTGATGCCCCAGATGGGATACGACATGCAGCAAGGCACCGTGGCGCGCTGGCTGAAGGGAGAGGGAGAGAAGGTAAGCCGGGGGGAGATAATCGCCGAGATTGAGACGGACAAGGCTCTGGTAGAGATGGAGGCGTATGATTCGGGGGTCCTGCGGAAGATACTGGTCGCCGCGGGTGTGGCAGTACCAGTAGGGTCGGTAATAGGTATCATAGCCGGGGCAGATGAACATCTTCCTAAAACAAAGGAGCCGTCCCCCTCCAAGCCAGCCGAGGCTCCACCCTCGGTGCCAGCGCCCAGAAAAGAGCCTAAGGCTGAGGCTGCTGCGACCGCCTCAGCCGGAGAGGTACGCATCTCCCCGGTGGCTCGCCGCCTGGCAGAGGAGAAAGGGATTGATATAGCGAAGGTGAAAGGTAGTGGCCCATCTGGACGGATAACAAGAGAGGACATATTGGCTTATGAGGAACAGATGAGGCAGACGGTTCCTCCACAGGTTCCTAAAACTTCTGCGCCCGAAGCAGAGAAGGCAGCCCCGGCAACGATTCCCCTCTCTCGTATGCGCCAGGCCATTGCCCGACTCACCTCCCGTAGCATGGGTGAGGTACCTATATTTTATGTTACCGCAGAACTAGACATGACGGGGGCCATGGACCTGCGTCATACCCTCAATAAGTCCCTGGAGGAAGCAGGAATCCGAATAAGCGTCAACGACATGGTTGTCAGGGCAGCGACTAAAGCTCTAATGCGTTACCCGCAATTCAACTCCTTCTTCCAGGATGACAAGCTTCTGGTCAATCCTTCTATCAACGTGGGTATTGCCGTGGCCATGGAGGAGGGGCTCGTTGTGCCGGCCATAATGAATTGCGAAAGCAAATCCTTGCCTGAGATAGCCAAGGCTAGCCGAGACCTTGTGGAGCG
>JACQTT010000083.1 GCA_016210665.1 Chloroflexota bacterium
AGACATAAAGGGATCATAGCCCAGCAGGCGCACCTGAAATCCCTGAGCCCTGCGAGCCACCTCCGATCCCACCCGGCCCAATCCCACGATGCCAAGGGTTTTCCCTCGAACCTCTACCCCCGTAAAGGCGCTGCGGCGCCATTGCCCCTGTTTAAGGGAGACGTTTGCCTGGGGGATATTGCGATTCAGGGAGAGCAGAAGGGCAATAGTGTGCTCAGCGGCGGCGATGATGTTGCCTGTCGGAGAGAAAACTACGGCGATACCCTTGCTAGTGGCTGCTTCCACATCTATGTTATCCACACCCACCCCGGCTCGCCCCACTACCTGCAAGCTACGACCCGCCTCCAGGACCTCTCGATTAACCTTAGTCTCGCTTCGCACTATCAGGGCATCGTAGTCGCCAATGATAGAGAGAAGCTCAGGTTGCTTAATGCCAAACTTGGTATCTACCTCTGCTTCGGCCCGGAGCAGCTCTACACCTGCATTATCTATGGGATCAGAAACCAGAACGCGAGGCATTAGTCCCTCTCACCTGCCGACTGCCGAGGGCTGAAAGCCTACCTTGGGCAGAGTTGCCTTAAGGCCGTCTAGCACCTGCTGGATGTCATCGTATTCACAGTAACCCATGTGGCCTATGCGGAAGATCTTACCTTCCAGGCTCTGCTGGCCTCCCGCCATAACAACCCCACGCTGCTCATCCATTAGCTTTAGTAGCTGCTTGGCGTCCACTCCCTGGGGTATTTTTACGGCGGTTACCGTGTTAGATGCGACCTCCTCCCTTGGGAATATGGAAAGACCTAAGCTTTTTGCTCCATCCCTGACCATCTGGCCCATTCGGGCTTGGCGCTTGAAAATGTTGGGCATCCCCTCGGCTAGAATCCTATCTAGTGCCACATCTAACCCATAATAGACCGAGACAGCGGGAGTCCAGGGGGTCTGGCCACGTTCATAGTAGTTTTTGGCCCTTTTCATATCAAAATAGTAGCGGGGTATTTTGGATTGAGAGTAGGCCTTCCAGGCCTGTTCGCTGAAGCTGACGAAGGCCAGGCCGGGAGGAGTCATCCAGCCCTTTTGAGATCCGGTGACTACCACATCGCAGCGCCATTCGTCCACCGGCAGGGGGATAGAGCCTATGCTGCTGACGGCATCCACCAGGAGCAACTTGTCGAACTCCCCTTTAACCACTCCGGAGATGGCCTCCAGGTCATTGGTTACCCCCGTGGAGGTCTCGTTATGGGTAACCAGGACCGCCTTGATTTCGGGGTTATTTCTTAGAGCCTGCCGGATCTGGTCAGGGTCCGCCGCGGTACCCCAAGGAAAATCTAGCTTTATTACCTGGGCACCGTAAATCTGAGCACATTCTGCGAAACGATCGCCAAAATACCCAATGCTAACCACGAGAACCTTGTCCCCCGGAGAGAGGGTATTAACCACGGCCGCTTCCAGGCCACCGGTGCCAGAAGTGGTCAAGATTAGCAGGTCATTTTTGGTTTCAAATATCTTCTTCAGTCGCTCGGTAATCTTAACGCTAAGCTCCTTAAACTCGGGACCCCTGTGGTTGATCATAGAATGCCCCATGGCCTCCAGAACGTCATCAGGACAAGGAGTGGGGCCGGGAATACGCAGGTTCACCTTCAAACCTCCTAAGAATTCTCAACGTGCTTCTTTTGTGAATTTTACCACATCTACTTCAACAAGGTGTAAGGCCGCCAAACTGGCTTTTTATCTAAAGCTTACCCTTGTCCCAAGGAGTTAGATGTATCAAAGGATGCGTGCTAAGTACTCCTCCTGAGAAACGATTCTAAGGGAACGGCGTTTGCCTACTCTAAATTCACCAGGTTCTAGGACGATATAGTCGCCTGCTATTTTCTTTCCGTCCTTTTCTACTGCTCCCTCACCCATAAGTCTTTTGGCATCGCTAATGCTCTTGGCCAGCTTAGTATCAACGAGGATTTGGCTGAGCCGTTTTTTCTCTGAATTTGCAAGAGATGGCAAAGGATATGTCATCACCTCATCTGGCTCTTCTTTTCTCTGTACTACACGTTCAAATTGGGATTCGGCTCGTGCTGACGCTTCAAAGTTGTGGAACTGGGTCACCAGCTCTCGGGCCAGACGCTTCTTAAGCTCCATGGGATTTACAGATCCATTGTCCATATCCTGCCGCATACTTGCCAACTCCTGGTTAGGCACGTCTGTGAGCAGCTCGAAGTAGTCCATGATCAGGCTGTCTGGAAGGGACATAGTCTTGCCGTAGATCTCGTAAGGCGGCTCGTCTATTCCTATGTAGTTGCCTAGGCTCTTGCTCATCTTCTGCACTCCGTCGGTCCCTGGGAGAAGGGGCATAAGGAAGCACTGCTGAGGGCGCTGGCCCATCATACCCTGGAGCTCCCTTCCCACCAGCAGGTTGAATTTCTGGTCTGTGCCCCCGAACTCTACATCCGACTGTATGGCAACCGAGTCGTATGCCTGTAGAAGGGGATACAATAACTCGGTGATGGCAATGGGTCTCTGGGCCTTGAAGCGGGTGGCGAAGTCCTCCCGGGCCAAAAACTGGGCTACGGTAAATCTACTGGTAAGTCGAAAGACATCGGCCAGATTGAAGTTGCCGAACCACTCGCTCTGGCGGCGCAACTCGGTCTTCTCTGGGTCCACGACCTTGAAGAACTGCCGGAGGTAGGTCTGGGCATTGCGCTCCACCTCCTCATGGGAGAGCATCTTGCGGGTGGCGGACTGGCCGCTGGGGTCGCCGATCTGGGCGGTCCAGTCTCCCACTATGAGGATAACCTGGTGACCCAACTCCTGAAGCTGGCGTAGCTTCCTTAGCCCTACTACGTGTCCCAGGTGGATATCCGGACTGCTGGGGTCGAACCCCATCTTGAGGCGTAGAGGCTTCCCTTCTTGTAGAAGGTGAGTGAACTCCTCTTCTACAATGATTTCGGAGACGCCTCGTCGAACTATCTTGCTGAGCGACTTCTCGTCCATGGCTCTACTGTTTGGATACCCTTCGGTCAACTTCTCTCAGGATTCTCCTGGTCTGGCTCACGTCTATGGCTATCTGCTCTCTCAGGGCTTCTATTGAATTGAAAGCTAATTCACCCCTAAGGCGTCTAGCAAACTCAAGGCGGATATCCTGGTCGTATAAATCGCCTTGAAAGTCCAGGATATAGGCTTCGACAGTTCGTTCCCCAGGGCCGAAGGTAGGCCTGACACCGATGCTTGTAGCCGACTCGCGTCTCGTGCCGTTGATATAGGCCCAGGTGGCATATATTCCGTCTCCAGGGATGGCCCTTTCCGATGGCACCTCCAGATTAGCTGTGGGAAATCCGAGTTGCCTTCCTCGACCCTCTCCAGAGCGAACCCTGCCTGTAAGCGCAAAATTACGCCCCAAGAGCTTAGAGACGGTGACAACGTCACCCTCAACCAGGGTGCCTTTTATGATTGTGCTACTTACTGACAGATTACCCAAAGCTAGATGGGGTACAACGTGAACCGTAAATCCCATCTCATTTCCCAGGGTAGTAAGCACCTGAACGTCTCCCTCTCTCTGATGGCCCATGGCGAAGTCGGGGCCCATGACCAGACCCTTCATCCCCAGATATTTTTGAAGCAGAGACACGAACTCTCTGGCCTTCAAGAAGGACAGGGGCAAATCAAATCTGATGGGAACCACCAGGTCCACGCCGGTTTCTTTTAGAAGCTGTAGTCGCTCCTCCACACTGCAAATGTAAACGATCTTCGTATCAGGCCGGAGGACTGTAAGAGGGTGGTTGTAAAAGGTAACCACGCCAGCGAGAAGATTATGCTTTCGAGCCTCGCTCTTGACCTGTTCCAAGAGGTGGCGATGCCCCAAATGCACACCGTCGAAGACGCCCACAGTGAGGACAGTATCCCGATGGGGATTAGACTGGGAAAGATCTCCGTGAACGCTCATCTCGGTGAAACTAAAGCGGACTTATTCTCTAATGAATACGTAAGCTATTGTAGTCAGGATACTATCACTCCCTTTATATAGCGTCAAGGGAAGTGGGCAAGACAGCAGACCTGTGTGACTGGTAGCTGCCTGCAACTCCTGACGGCCGTGGCAGGACTTCGCATCTTGATGCTGGGGGTAATTTCAAGGTTTAGGTAGATAGGCTGCAGGCGATTCTATTACTAGATGTGGAACAATTAGGAGTAGGAGCTTTGGACTTGACTTGCGTGGATACCCATATATTATGTTATATAAATAATTAATTGGCGCTTTTAACGCGGGAGCATATTGAATGGTGGATTTACCCAAAGTAAAAGATGTTGAAAAAACAAAGACCTGGCAGGAGATAGACCTACGGATCCTTCTGACCAAGGGAGCTCGTTCTTTGGGAGCAGGTAGCCCAACAGACGCCGGCCTGTCCAGGATATCTACTACCTCCGTAGCCAATCCCATTGTCCTGGCTGGAGGAGTTCCCGACCCGGCCACTTTGCCTGTTGATGACCTGCTTAAAGCGATTGGCCACGTTCTGACTACCCATCCAGATGAGTCCCTGCGGTATGGAGGAGTTCACGGTTTTGACGGACTCCGCACCGCCCTGGCTGAGCGTCAGAGCAGGATAGAGGGGATTCCCCTGGTCCCCGAAAACTTCCTCATAGACAACGGCAGCGCTGGCGGCATAGATACTATATGTGACGCCTTTGTTGAATCTGGAGACGTTGTGATAGTCGAGTCCCCCACATTTTCCGGGTCTTTGCGGACAATCAAGGGCCATATGGCCGAGATTGCGCCAGTACCTCTGGATGACCAGGGTATAATGGTTGACAGAGTCGCCGAAGTCATAAGACGGACTGAAAAATCAGGCAAACGTGTAAAGCTCGTGTACACGATTAGCGACTTTCATAATCCTACTGGGGTGACTATGTCTCCAGAGCGGCGTTCAAACCTAGTAAGCCTGTGTGCTGAGCACCATGCTCTTATTGTCGAAGACGCTGCCTATTCTGACATCTACTTCGGTAGCCAACCGCCTGTCTCCCTATACACCCTGGCAGAAGGACAGGGGATCTTTAAGGTGGGTACATTTAGCAAACCCATCGCCACTGGGCTACGAATAGGTTGGGTTCAAGGGAGGCCAGACTACATTGAGGCGCTGGCTCAGGTACGCTTCGACATGGGCAACAGCCCATTGCTTCAGATGGCGCTGGCCAAATACGTTGCCTCTGGGATGCTGAATACCCACTTAGAAAAGGTTCGTCCCCTCTATGCAGAAAAGTGCGAGACGCTGTGTAAGTCTTTGCGTGATCACTGTGCACAATACATCAGATTCAGAAAGCCCGAAGGCGGCTTTTTCCTCTGGGTTGAGTGTGTTGGACCTCAAGCCCAGGATGTTGCTCGCGAGGCTATAGAAGAGGGGATATTCTTTCCTTTAGGCGCAGCCTTTTTCTTCGGCCGCGAAGCGGACGATACTTCTCACATCCGACTCTCCTTCAGCACGGCGACATTAAAGGAGCTGTCTGAAGTAGGCCCAAGACTGAGAGCCGCTTTCGACCGGGCTATCGGTGAGCGATGACACCTACCATATGGCCACATGGGGTTAGCTCAGGTCAGCCTCTCCCGACTTGTCGGGAGAGGGATGGCCATATTGCCCTGGCAGGTCCTCTCCGCCTGCCGAGGTTCGACGGGCAGGTCTTCCCCCTCTCCTTGCAGGAGAGGGGGCCAGGGGGTGAGGTATATGCTCCCAGAGGGGAAGTGCTCTCTGCAATGAGGCATCTATTTTTGTAAAGAACCAAGGAGACACAACACAAAGTTCAGTCGCCAAATCAATCTACACTTATATTAGGAGGAGGAAACCATGTACGGCAGCATATTTCGGATGAAGGTAAAGCCAGGCCAGGAGCAGAAGGTAATTGACCTGTTTAACGAATGGGATAAGGTGGAAAGGCCCAAGGTCAAAGGGGCGATTGCCGGATATGTTATGAAACCCGATAGTAAGTCTGGCGAGCTTATAGGCGTAGCCGTATTCCAGGATAAGGCCAGCTACCGGGCCAACGCCGAAAGGCCAGAGCAGGACCGTTGGTTTCGAAAGATGCGGGAGCACCTCCAGGCCGACCCCCAATGGGAAGACGGAGAATACCTGAGAAGCCAACTCCCTCGTTAAGCCAGCGCGTGCGGCCCGGCCATTCTGGTGGCCCCTGATAGATGTCCATGGTCGGCTGGTGGGCATCAATGCCAGCAAGGCTGTGCTATGATTGTCGCGCAATGGGCGATATTGAGGCGGTTTGTGAAGCGTCATACTGCAAAAGTGCAGCCTAATCAATAGTTAGGCAGGTACAGGAACGATAGCGAATGGAGTACATCCCAATTCGAGTTAGCGACATAATCCGGCAAGTCAATCATGACATCTATCTCCCGGCTATACAGCGAGAGTTGGTATGGAGCACGGATCGTATTGAACGGCTGTTTGATTCAATCATGGCTGATTTTCCCATTGGCTCGTTTCTCTTTTGGCTATTGGAGGAAAAGAACAAGGACGAGTGGCCAGTCTACGAGTTCATTCGAGATTTCGACGGAGAGTCCCCGCACAATCCGCCTGCGAACATGGCCGGAATCACGAAGGACATCAAGCTCGTCTTGGATGGCCAACAGCGCATTGCTTCGCTTCTCATCGGACTTCGGGGAAAATACCGTTACTTTCACTATCGTTGGAGAGAGACCCGTCTCTACCTGAACCTGTTAAAGCCGGCCGTGCCCAATGAGGATAATCCCGAAGAGCTGACCTACGGCTTCGCATTTCGAGAAAGTGCCGATCCGGACCCCAAAACGCCGCAGCTTTGGTACTTGGTGGGGCGGATTCTGAACTTCAATGACGCCGAGGATGCTAAGTCGGACATGAAGGCGCAACTGGCGAAGTTGCCAGAAGACCAGCAGGAGAATGCCAACAAGTTGATCGGTCGTTTGCACAACCGCATTCATACGACTCTCGTCGGGAACTACTATCAGGAGAATTCGCAGGATTACGACAAGGTATTGCAGATCTTTGTGCGGGCGAATGCGGCAGGGAAGCCCCTCGAATCCTCTGACCTTTTGCTCGCAACCGCAACTGCCAAGTGGGACAAGCTTGATGCACGCAGTGAAATCCACGCCTTCACCGATTCACTCAACGAGATCGGCAATAGATACGGTTTTGGTAAGGACTTCGTACTGAAAGCATGTCTGTTCCTTAGTGAGAACCTGCCCATCCAATACAAAGTCAAGAATTTCACGAAGAAAAACCTTCTCATAATCGAGGGGAATTGGGAGAACATCAAGAAGTCTCTGTCAGCAACAGTGCGGCTTATCTCTCGTTTTGGCTTTAATGAAAAGAACGTCGTCGCTCCCTTGGCACTGCTACCGATCGCTTTCTACATCATGAAACGCGGCAACTCGTCATTTGATACGTCCTCTAAGACCGAAGATGCCGTTTCTCAGGTTGCTATCCGCAGGTGGTTCGTCTTTGCAACCCTCAAGAACGCATTCGGCGGTTCATCTGACACTACGTTGACCGGGTTGCGGGAAGAGTTGAGTGATTGCAGCCCGATAACGCCGTTCCCCGCTGATCGCCTCTATAAATCACTCGAAATCGAGCCACGACTCGGAGACACTGAAATCGACCGCATCCTGGGATTTGGCTACCAAGGCCGGTACACAAACCTAGTCTTGTCATTGCTATACCCTGACCGTGATTGGAGGAATGCGGTTTTCCATGAGGACCATATCTTCCCGAAGTCTGAGTTCCAGTTGGGGGCATTGCAGAAGCGAGGTTACGACGAGGCAAAGATTCAAGCCTATATATCGAAGTACAATATGCTCGCCAACCTTCAGTTGCTCACTGACTCAGAGAACCTCTCGAAGAACGCCAGACCTTTTGACGAGTGGATTAAGACGCGAGACGCTCCGTACCTTAAAAGGCACTTAATCCCCGATCTCCCCAGCCTCGGGTTCGACTCCTTTGAGGAGTTCTCGAGGGCACGTACGGAATTAATCAAGACATCGTTGAAGAGGATGTAGGTGTGGCAAAGTATGGCATGTTCCCGTGCCTAACAATCGATTGCAGCGCAGGAAAATTACGGAATGGGCTTGATTCTTCAACTGCTCATCTCGCCCTCCAGGCGGTTGAAGACCAACCCCGTGGGCAGCTTGGGGTAGAAGAAGGTGGCTTTAGGGGGCAGGCGGTTACCCTGGCCCACCACCTCCTCGAAAAGCTTCAGCGGCAGCGGCCTGAGAAGGATGGCCATCTGCTGCTCCCCCTTCTGAACGGCCCTTACGGCTTCAACGGCGTCGTGGACAAAGGCTAACTTTGTGCCAGCCTCATGCTCCCCCAGGACGGGGTTTAAGACCCGCTGGTGCAGGAGCCATGTATCGCACCTCTCCAGTGGCGGGGCCTCGGGGCCAGGAACGTGGGCATTTTTCAGCGTGAGCAGATAGCCCTTTCCCTTTCCTGAGACCAGCATGAAGCAGCCAAAAACCACGTCCCCTTGTGCCCTTCCCTGCAACCCCTCCTCCAGCGTAGCGGCGATCCCCTCCGCCGACAGAGCTGTTAGCTGCAGCTCTTCCCACTCAAAGCGTTCGTTCATAAGGGCGCTGAGGGCCTTCTCTTCATGGCTGTTCAGACCACCTACCAGCCTATGATAGGGAAAAATAAGAAGGCCTGGGTCGTTCATGGAGATGAGGGTCATCATTACGAAGTTAGCCGTCGAGGCATCCGATTTTATCGCTCCAGAGGCACGCTGAAGATTACGATAGTTCAAGGCCGTTTCGTACCGGTGGTGCCCGTCGGCCAGATAGACGGGCCGATCTGACAGGGCCTCATGGATGCCCCTCAATATGTCCTGGTTCTGGATCACCCATACCCGGTAGATGACTCCATCGCTGGACGCTCCAGCGGCTAGGGAGGGTTTTGTTCTTGCGGCGCTGAGAAGATGGGTTAGCGCCCCTCCCGAGTCGCTATACAGGGCCATGATGGGGCTGATATTGGCATGGCACGCCTTCATTAGCTCCAGCCGGTCCTTCTTTGGCGCCGAGGTAGTGTACTCGTGGGGAACGATAACCCCCTTCTCAAACTCCTCCAGCTTCACGCACGCGGTTAGTCCTGTCCTGACCCTTACCCGACCTCGGAAGTTGAACTCCTCCTCGATCAGGTACATGGCAGACGGGACATCTGGCACCAAGACTCCCTTGGCAAGCCAGCCCTTGAAGGTGTCAGCGGCACGGGTGTACCTGTTATGTTGGAGGGTGTCATTAGGAAGCTGCTCCGTCAACTCAAGTCGAACCGAGTTGAACGGACTCTTCTGGTATAGCTCTCTCTGCTGAGCAGGAGATATAACGTCATAAGGTGGGCAGAGTAGCCGACTCAACTCTCCCACTACTGAAGGGTTATAGCGATAACCTGAAAAGGGTCTGATATCAACCATATTCTCTGAGGAGATTTACTAGAGTTTTCCCGAGCACTCCTGCCCTCTTTAACTGTGGTAGAGTTAGGACGAGGCGTAGCCCTAAAAGGTCAACTTACCCTACAATATCTTATTTGCAGGAGGGTCTCAAGGGTTACCAAACCGTTGGGGAAAGTGATACAATGCACATGGTCAGTGGGGATTCCCACCTTTAGAGGCTTTAACGCCTCTTATCACATAGGTTGCCGAGTAAGGCTAGGTTTTATCTTTGAAAAGGCAAAACTATCTCAATATAGGAGAGCCACATGGTAACTTCTGTACCTAAGCGAAAGAACGATAAGTCCCGAAGTTCGGCGCTGGCCGGGCCTCCCGTTAATCCTGATTTTGCGAAGGCCCTGAACGAATTAGTCACTGCTGCAAAGAAGGGACAGAGAACAAACAGCGAGTTCTTCAACCCAGAAGACAAGTGGCTGGTCGGCCACATGCGTATCTTCCAGGACCTTTCCCTTGGGGAGCGAGAGCGCCTACTTCACGAGTGGAGACAAATCTCCGAAGAAGCTAAAGAGGCCAATGCTGCAGGTAAGGCAGCCGTTCGGGCTGGGCCGGATGTGGTTCTTCGCCTGGACAGCAGTGGGATCGCCTCCTTTAGCCAGTTGGGGGTGGCGCGTCGGCCCGACCTCACGCAATACTTCATAGATGGCTTTGCCAGAAACCGCGACGCCATAGCTTTTAGCGAGGCTAATCAGGCCCTCTTCTCTGAAATTCTTCCCTATGTGACCAGGTTTATGAAACAGCACTTCGCTTCGGGAGACACTATTATTCAAACCGACCGGCAAATTGGAGACTCGCCGAAACGCTCATTCCATGCCCGTCAACTCTTATTTTGCTCTCATTATCTTCAGCTTCCCTATATGTGGCGCAGGCTAACCTTCGAGATTCCTGCGGCGGAACGCTCCAACGAGCCTGACATCCTGGAGGTCTCAATACCCCATTGGCTCGATGACTTGGGTATCCCTGATAGTCTCAAGGGGCGCATCAGAGAAGCAGGTCTTATGCAGTTGGTCTTCAAAGCGCCTACCTTGGGTCTGTCGCTTCATCTGGGGTTTGACTATATGGGCGAACATAAGATGGGCCCCTTGACCATCGCCATGTTCAAGGTTAAGCAAGCTCAGGGCCTTGCAGTGCAGGCGGCGTTGAGCGTGGCACGGGTCAGAACGCTGGATGGTACAAAGAAGAATACCGCCCTGGTTACCCTGGGGCCATCCCTCCATGGGAAGAGCACCCTTACAATAATGATCGAGGTAGAGAAAAGCGAACTCTCCAAACTCCTAGCCCTACCCGAAGATCCCGAGGAAGGGGTTTACCCTATGAACGACGATATAGTACTGCTGCAACGGCTGCCTAAGCCCGTTGAGGTAGTGCGAGACGGTAAGCATATACAGATTTTCTACTCGATCGATGGCACTGAGAACGACTTCTATGCGGTGCCCTTCGGACTCACTCGAGAGGATGATCCAATCACCTACGAAGTCGTAAGAGGTGCCGAAAATGCTGCCAACCCTCAGGAGACGCTGGAAAACACCCCATGCGATCCTACTTCAGGCAAGCCGGACTTTCTCAACAATCCCGTTCGTAACATGCGCATGGTCTTGCCTCGCTTGCGCCTTATCTCAAGAAAAGGATCTCAGCATGTGCTGCAAGGTATCACCAAGACCGCGCTGGATAATTCGGTTCATGTTCCTATGGAAAACATAGACAGAGTATTCTGGCAAGGAGTAATGCGTCAAAATACCATTGTTCCGCCCCTCGTCCGTCTAACGCTGGAGCAATACGTTCGGGCCCTTATGTATGGGGAAGCCGTCCAGATGGGGGCTGCGGCTGGAGCCATTGGCAGACCATATGTGGAATACTTCTCAGACCCCTTCATTATCGGTTTGGAGGACGACAACGCTAGCCTGATGTACGCGATACTACAGCAGATAGCTCGCGGAGGTTTGGCGCAAGAGTATTACATGTTCAACACGGGGGGGGTCGGCGCAGATACAAATGAACAGGCGAGTGGCCCGCGATACAAGAAGATTCCGAGAGAGGTAACGCTCATGTTGCAGGAGGCGCTGCTTCGTGGAGCCATGAAATTCGACAATGACCCAGTATTGGGCATGGAAGTGGCTGTGGCCATAGTAGATGTGCACGGAAAAGAGGTGCTGGATATTCGCAAGGAATGGCTACCTAGAGAGATCTACGGTGAGCCGGAGTACGCTAAGCGCGTTCAAGAATTGAAGCGGAGACGATACTATGGCAAGCAGGCTGAGGACAAAGCAGGAATTCTTCGCTACACTAAGGTGACCGATGCGCTGTTTGACCTCAACGACATACCCACGCCTGACAATGAACGAGAGTTGGCGTGGCTTCTCTCATTCTTTTGGCACTTGGACCAGGCATATAACAGTCTGGAAGAGGTTGTGCTGCATAGTGGCGAGGGAAAGAGACCCTCTCCACAACAACTCCGTGGGCTTCAGCAGAAATACAAAGGCGGACTTACAAAGGACTCGAACTACCAAAAGCTAGTCTCGGCGCATTGAAGACCCTTGGAATTCACGTCCGGGCAGTAAGTTAGCTCCAACAAAGTCTCTTTGTGTTGTCATCTGGAGGCTCAGACAGACTAATACCTGCTTGCAACAATGGCGTCACGTTCAACCCCTCGTGGTGTGCCCTTCGGCAAGTCCGACGCAGTCGAGACTCTCGACATACGGTCGGAGCTCAGAACAGGCTGTCGAAGCATGAGAGAGTTTTGAGAGGGGCTTGTGTGCGCTGATTTATGGAACTAGTACGTAGTTCCGGAAATACCTGGACATTCCCACCCGCCCAACCAGGAGTGTCTTCTGGGGACACCCCAGACCCCGCCAAGGGGCTTCGCCCCTCACGAACCTACCGAGGGTGGGTGGGGGGATGTTTAAAGATTTGGCTAACTAAGCACGAGGTACTAAATGCTCCTGAATGCCGAGGCTTACTCTCTATGGCAACTCTTGACTGATGGTTACAGTAAACGCCGCCTCGAGGGAGATTTACCCCTACTCAAGAAAGTCCTTAAGCCTCTTAGAGCGGGTGGGGTGGCGCAATTTGCGCAGGGCTTTAGCCTCAATCTGGCGTATGCGCTCCCGAGTCACCCCAAACTCTCTGCCCACCTCCTCAAGGGTGCGACTGCGTCCATCGTCCAGGCCAAATCGAAGCTGAAGAACCCTATGCTCTCGATCATTAAGGGTATTCAATACATCTCTTACCTGATCCTTCATAAGTTGAAATGAGGCGGCGTCAGAGGGGGAGATAGCAGACCTGTCCTCGATGAAGTCTCCTAGATGGCTGTCCTCTTCTTCGCCAATGGGAGTCTCGAGAGATATAGGCTCCTGAGATATCTTTTGAATCTCCCGAACCCTTTCTGCCGTTATTCCCAGACCATCGCTGATCTCTGAGCTAGTAGGTTCTCTGCCAAACTCCTGAATCAGCTTACGATTCTCTCTCTGGAGTTTGTTGATGGTCTCTACCATATGGACTGGTATGCGAATGGTGCGGGCCTGGTCGGCGATGGCTCTGGTGATAGCCTGGCGTATCCACCAGGTGGCATAGGTGCTGAATTTGTACCCCTTACGATAGTCAAATTTTTCCACTGCTCTTATGAGGCCTATGTTCCCTTCTTGGATGAGGTCCAGCAAGGACATACCCCTGCCTATATACTTCTTGGCAACGCTGACCACTAGACGCAGGTTAGCCTCCGCCAAGTGCCTCTTCGCTCGCCGACCCTCCTCTTTGATGCGCTCCACATGGGCGCGGAACAGGAATTCAAGGGGATCTAACGAAGTTATAAAACTTTCGTTCTCTATTATGCCCTGAAGATGGTTTAGGGTTACTTCGCTACCCAACTGCTTCAATATCTCTGGGGACAGCAGGCGGCTGTTCAACGAGATAGAGATTATGGCAGATGCTATACCTGAATAGGGAACAGGTAAGGTCTCAGATAATGAGTCAATTACCTCTTCGTTAATCTCACCGTCCAGAAGGGCCCGGAGCTTAGAATCAGAGACTATCTGGGATAAGGTAAGTGTTCCAGATATGCCTACGTATTTCCCCATTGAGCTAACAGTGGGTTCCGCCTCAATCAAGCGTTCCAGTAGAGGCTTGATAAGTGCAAAGGCTTTGGGAGCACGGCCGTCTGGATATGTGACGGTGCTCTCCAGGTGCTGGATGTACTTACCCTCCTCCATCTTTCTGGCTAGAGTACGCTCGTCTTTGGCTGTTAACAGTGTGACGCGTCCGATCTCCCGTAAGTACATCCTTACGGGGTCGTCAATCATGTCCGAACCTTCTAGGTCGGGATCTAGCTCGAGCTGAGGTTCCTCGTTGGATTGAGCCTCCCCCTCCGATTTTTCCGCCTGCTCTATACCCCACTTTTCTACTTCAATCTCTGGAGGGGCTTCCAACCCTACCGTAATGTTTTCCATGCTATTCTTAGACGTTGAGGTCCCCTCTGTTCCTCCAACAATGCCCGATATATCGTCCCCAGAGCCTGCTGTCTCATCCAGCTCTTCAGAGAGACCTATCTCGTCCTTTCCTCT
Source organism: Chloroflexota bacterium (assembly GCA_016210665.1). Classification (GTDB taxonomy): domain Bacteria; phylum Chloroflexota; class Dehalococcoidia; order Lucifugimonadales; family JACQTT01; genus JACQTT01. The sequence goes on from JACQTT010000083.1 coordinate 14,007, forward strand.
TTTTCTAGTCATGCTTTAACCTCAATCCAGTTTCCGCGGTAAAGAGTTTTCGCAGTTGTTCGTTCCTGTCAAGGATCTCCTTTTCCATCTTATCAACTTCAGTATTCCCCTCCTCTTGAGATAGCAAAACCTCTTCCTGTGTCTTTAGTTCCCTGAGATAACGCTCCTCAAGCCGATGAAGACAATGCTTAAGAGAGAGCTCCCCATCTTTATGATTCATAGAGGGGAGGGATTTGCTGACAAGGTGTTTTAGATGAACTTGCAAATCCTCGTTTAAAGACCCTACCACCTCATCATCTATTTTAGCGCATGTCAGCAGAAAGGCAAAGAGCTCACGGTTTTCGCTTCTATAAAAACATTCTGGAGTCAGGCCCACGGCAGAGCTTCTTAGTTCCGGGCGCTTTAGCATTAGGGACAGAGCATATTCTTCCAACGGGTCTCCCTGGTATTTAGCAAAGGGCGAAAGGCTAACCTCACGGGCTGCTTCCTTTCGACTTCTTGTCCTGGCAGTAGCTTGGGGACGTCCTACGCTGGCCTCCAGAGTAGATACCGTCACTCCCAATACCTGAGCCAGCCTCTCAAAGTATCGCTCAACGTCATAGGTGTTGTTCAAGCCGGCAATCAATGGGAAAAGAGCTTCTGTGGCCTGGGCCTTACCGCTACTGCTTCCCAGATCAAATCTGGAGGCGACGGCAGCAAAGAGATAGTCCAGCAAGGGTTGCGCCTCATCCAAAAGGCGTTTCCATTCCTGGGGACTCTCTCGAATCACCTCGTCTGGGTCCTTACCCGTAGGAAGGATGGCGATCTTCAGCGACAGCCCCTGCCTCGGTTGGAGAGTAACGACGCCTGACGCTCCCCTTTCCATACCTCTGCGTTCAAAGACCCGCCAGGAAGACTCCAGGCTGCGAAGAGTAGCCTCCTGCCCGGCCGCATCGGAGTCCAGAGACAGGATAATATTACTGGCCAGGCTCTTGATCTGAGCCACCTGCTGATCGGTGAGGGCCGTGCCCATGGATGCTACCACGTTTCTAAAGCCGTATTGATGGGCTGCTATGACATCCATATAGCCCTCTACTACTACGATGGTATTCTCCTTTCGGATATGCTCTGTAGCCATGGGAAGGCCATATAAAATGCTTCCTTTGTCGAAGACGGGCGTTTTAGGTGAGTTAAGATACTTGGGTTGCGAGCCATCCAGAGAGCGCGCCCCAAACCCCGCAATTTGTCCACGAGAGTCGTGTATGGGAAACATGAGTCTCCCACGAAAGAGATCTCGGGAAGTCCCCCCATCGCTACGATAAAGCAGGCCGGCCTGTTCCATCTGTTTTTCGTCATAACCTAAAGAGGTCAGGTGTTTTCTTAGTGTGTCAACACCCCTGGAACTGAGTCCCAGAGAAAAAACAGAGACGGCCTCCAGGTTGACACCCCTGCCTTCCAAGTAGCTACGTGTCTCCTGTCCATCGGAAGAGATCAGCAGCTTGTGGTAAAACTGAGCAGCGGCATGGTTGATCTGATAAAACGGGCTGTTCTGCTCGTCTCGATGGCGCTCCTGCCAGGGGACACCATATTTCTGAGCCAGAAGTCTCAAAGCATCGCCAAACTCAAGCTTTTCCATCCTCATCACAAAGGCGATGGCATCGCCACCTGTGGCACAAGCCCCAAAACATCGCCAGTTCTGCCGCTCCGTAAAAACGATAAAAGAGGGGGTCTTCTCGGTGTGGAACGGGCAGAGAGCCTTGAAATTACGCCCAGCCTTATTCAGGGATACATAAGAGGAAACAACCTCCACAATATCCAAGCGAGCCTTAACATCATCAATAACTGACATTGGCGGCGTCACCTCGACTCTACTTCTCTGCGCGGTGAAATATGGTAATGCTTAGATAAGTCGGAATCTGAGATTCTTGGCTATCCCGGGTCGTATATTCTCCGCCATTCGCGTGGCATATTGGTCGGTCATACCAGCTATGTGATCCACAACGGAACGTTCTGTAGTCTCCCATCCAGAGACATATGTCAGCGTCATATCCCGGGGATGACGGCAATAATGGTGATAAAGAAGACTTATCACCTCCCTGGCGATGTGACCCTCCTCTCCCTGAGAAGCCGGCAGATAAACTCGCTGGAAAAGGAACCCTCTTAGAATATCCACTGCTCTTCTTATCTTAGCGCTCATAGTGATAGAGGGTCTTGATCCCTCATCTATAGGCACCTCTCCACTGGCTGGCCAAGAGCTCTCCACTATATCCGAGACCATTATGTTTATGCGTTGCGGATGACCAGATCCCAGAACCGTTACGGCCTCTTTGGGCAGGTCGTCTTCTGTGATCACTCCGGCGCGAAAAGCATCTGCCAGGTCGTGGTTGATGTAAGCAACAGCATCGGCGAGACGACAAACCTGAGCCTCGAGGGTCAGAGAGTTGAGGCCATCGCCACCAAGAACACTACCCCGAGGCTTCGAATGGGCTACAATGCCTTGCCTTACCTCCTTTGTAAGGTTCAGGCCTTGTCCACCCCCTTCCAGATAATCTACCACACGCAGGCTTTGCAGGTTGTGGCGGAACCCACCAGGGTAAAGGATATCCAGCACCTCCTCGCCCAAGTGTCCAAAGGGAGTATGTCCCAGATCGTGCCCAAGAGCAATAGCCTCCGTCAGGTCCTCGTTTAGATTAAGAGCTCTAGATATGGTTCGGGCTATCTGGGCCACCTCCAGAGTGTGGGTAAGGCGGGTGACAAAGTGGTCACCTTCGGGGGCAATAAAGACCTGGGTCTTATGCTTTAGCCGCCTGAAGGCATTAGTATGGAGAATGCTGTCCAGGTCTCGCTGGAACTCCGTGCTAAGGGGTAACGGTTCCTCGACAACCCTACGCCCTCTAGTGTCTCTGGATCGGATGGCAAAATGAGAAAGGGAACTTTCCCTCTCCTCTAGACGTTGGCGAATGATATCGGCAATCATGGCTTGTGATTTTCCCTGGGTCATGTAAGTCTGTACTCTTCTTTAGGTTAACTGGGTCATGTGACCTTATAGGCACGATTCTCTACGGCAAATAGAAGTCTTGACTCCCTACCGACACAGGCCAGGGTTTGAGGGATGACGGTCTGCCAGTAACCGTTGCTCAAACTTCTTTCCTTACCGGCATAAGCTCCGCCGTAGCCATACTGCTCTGTATTCTTAAACGGCGCCGCCAGACAAGATCAGGCGAAGCCTGTCTTGCTCTACATAACCTCTATCAGTCGCCAATGGCTAATACACCTCCATTGGCGGAGGAACGCAGAGCCGCCTGCGCAGCGGCAAGCCTAGCTATAGGAACGCGGTAGGGTGAACAACTGACGTAATCGAGGCCTACTGCATGGAAGAACTCAATGCTAGATGGGTCTCCTCCGTGCTCTCCGCAGATGCCTACTGTCAGGTTTGGGCGAGTCTGCTTGCCCAGTTTGTAGGCCATCTCCACCAGACGGCCTACCCCCTTTCTGTCCAACACCTTGAATGGATCTTCTGGAAGTATCTTGTCTTCCACATACTGCATCAAGAACTTGCCTTCGGCATCGTCGCGGCTGACGGCGAAGGTGGTTTGCGTAAGGTCATTGGTGCCAAAGCTGAAGAACTCGGCCGTCTCAGCAATTTCGTCAGCAGTGAGGGCTGCCCTTGGAGTCTCTATCATAGTTCCAATCTTGTAGCTGACCTTGTCAGCCTTCCCTTTTTGGATTTTTTCGATTGTCTCCTCCAGGAGCGCCCTCATCCGCCTCATTTCGTTTCTATGGCCCACTAGAGGAATCATTATTTCAGGATGCACCTGTATCCCCTCGGCCATGACGTTGGAGGCCGCTGTCACAATGGCGCGCACCTGCATGGCATATATGTCCGGATAGATCAACCCCAAGCGACAACCGCGCAAGCCCAACATAGGATTGGCTTCACGCAGATCTCCTACTGAGGCTAGCATCTTTTCCTTTTCCCTCAGCGTCACTGGGGAACTTCCATTGCTCCGAAGTTCAACGACCTCGGTTAGCAGCTCTTCATAGCTCGGCAAGAATTCATGGAGAGGTGGATCCAGAAGGCGTATCACCACAGGCTTGTCCTTCATAGCTCTAAGGATACCCTCGAAGTCGCTTACCTGGAACCTGCTTAACTCGTCCAGGGTAGCGTGATATTCCTCTTTGACCAGCTTGTCATCTGGCCTTTGATTAGAAGCATGGGCGGCCAGAATCATCGTACGCACCAGGGCGAGACGCTCCGGCTCAAAAAACATGTGCTCTGTCCTGCAAAGTCCAATGCCTTCAGCGCCAAAAGCGATGGCTGTCTCGGCATCACGGGGATAGTCGGCATTGGCCCAAACGCCCAGTCTTCTCGTGCTATCTGCCCAACTCAGGAGGATAGCCAACTCTCTCTCCTCGGAGACATTTGGCAGAATAGTGGGCAGGGAACCCACGAAAACCTCTCCTGAAGAGCCGTCTATGCTTATCTCTTCATTCTCTTTTACTATCACATCACCGCGGCGCAGATAACCACCCTCGGGATTTACCTCAATACCCTCCGCTCCAGCAACACAGGGCTTTCCCAACCCCCTGGCAACGACCGCCGCATGGCTGGTAGCGCCGCCACGGCCGGTGAGTATGCCAGCGGCTACCAGCATGCCGTGCACGTCCTCGGCCTTGGTCTCGGGGCGCGCCAGGATCAAGCGAACCCCCTGTTTACCTAACTCGGCGGCGGTATCGGCGCTGAATACTACTTTGCCAGTAGCGCCCCCTGGAGAAGCTCCCAGACCACGGCCCAAGAGCCTCCCTTCACTTTTCGCCCGCTCCTTAGCCCTTTCATCCAGCCTGGGCAGCAGCAACTGAGAGATCTGGTCAGGCGCCACCCTCAAGAGACCCTCTTCTTGAGTTATCAGCCCTTCTTGCACCATGTCCACCGCTATCTTTATGGCAGCCTTTGCGCTACGCTTGGCTGTGCGAGTCTGCAACATATAGAGCTTTCCCTGCTCCACGGTGAACTCAATATCCTGGGCATCACGATTATGGTGCTCCAGAAGGCCTGTAACCTGGAGCAACTCCCTATGAATGTCAGGCTTCTCCTTAGCCAGCTCGGCGATCTTGCGAGGAGTAGCGGTGCCTGCTACCACGTCCTCTCCCTGGGCTTTGGTTAGATACTCGCCGTATAAGGTCTTGTCGCCAGTAGAAGGGTCCCGGGTGAAGAGCACGCCAGTACAGCTGTTATCATCCAAATTCCCAAAGACCATAGCGACGACGCTGACTGCGGTGCCAAGATCGTGGGATATCTTATTGAAGTTACGATAGTCAATGGCGCGACGGGAGTTCCAGCTCTCAAACACAGCTCGAATAGCCTGATTAAGCTGTGTCATAGGATCGTCGGGAATATCAGCCCTGGCGTCCTTTTTTACCAGCAGCTTTAGCCTGGCAATAACCTCACGTAGGTCGTCTGGACTCAGCTCCGCCCCTGTTCCGACGCCGGCCTTACGCCGCTGTTCGTCCATGACCACGTCTAACACATCACTTTTGACGTTCATCACCACGCTGCCGAACATCTGGATAAAGCGACGATAGATGTCCAATGCAAAGTGGCCGTTCCCGGTACGCCGCCCTATGCCATCAGCAATGCCCTCGTTTATTCCCAGATTGAGAATCGTGTCCATCATGCCTGGCATTGACACGGCGGCCCCGGAACGCACGGAGACCAGTAAAGGATTGTCCGGGTCGCCGAACTTGCGTCCTGAGGCCGTCTCCAACTCCTTCAAAGCCTCTAGCACCTGGCTCCACAGACCCTCCGGCAACCTCTTGTTGGAACGGTAGTAATCTAAGCATGCCTCAGTGGTAATGGTAAAGCCTGGCGGAACTGGGAGTCCCATGGCGGTCATCTCCGCCAACTGGGCGCCCTTATTGCCCAGAAGATCCTTTCTACTACTGTCACCCCTCTGGAAAGAGAAAACCCATTGTCTTTGGCCAACGGATTTTTTCGACGTCACTCAAGCACCTCCTATTTTGGCGGAAATTAAGAAGACAAGGTCTTATCAAGGGGATGGAATGAAGAGGAGCTAAAGATTATTTGATAGATAGCCTACTGTCACCCCGTAGAGATACCAGCTCCTTATAGGAATCCAAAAACCTAAACTATTATATCAATAGTAACCGGGGTATGCATTATTAATCTATTAGGCCCCTTGATTGTGGCTACCGACAGGTCCAGGTGTCGTTGATTCCAGACGTCTCAGCCGAGGACTGGCCGTGGCAATTACCAGAGTGAAAGCTAGAACTATGACGCCACCCAGAGCTACGGCGTAGGGAGCACCGATAACACCAGCAATCGCCCCGGCAGCCATACCTCCTAGAGATGAGAGGCTCCAGGTCATGCCGTATAGGCCCATTATCCGCCCTCTCAGTTCATCGGGAACCCGTATCAGGATAATGGCCATTCCAGAAATCAGGTATGCGGCATTGAAGATACCTTTCACGAAGAGGAGAGCCAGAGAAATAAGATACCAGTGGGAGAGGGCAAATAAGATGACAAAGGCTCCAGAAAGGATGGAGCCACCTATCAGAAACCATCCCTTCCTCCTGGACCGACTAAGGGCGGCCATCATAAGGGTACCTGTGAAAGAACCCAAACCCGCTACACTCAGGAGAAAGCCCAAACCTTGAGCGCCAACGCCCAGGATATCCTCTGCGAAGATAGGCATCAACTGGACATAACCCATGCCAAAGAGGCTGGTGAAGAAGGTGAGACCTAAGATAAGGACAAAGATGTTATTGTCTCGAATGAATTTGAGACCCGACTCAATATCATGGGTAATGGTTGTGGCAACTTTCCTATCAAGGGGAGGGACTTTTAGCATCGCTATGGGAAGCGCACCAACCAGGTGTGCTATAGAGCTGACGTAGAAGGCGGCAGGAGTCCCGAACTGAGCTATAAGCAGACCCCCCAGAGCCGTGGCTACAACTCGACTTACCTGCCAAATAGATACGTTCAATGCCACGGCGTTGTCCAAGTCCTTACGGTCCAAGAGGTGAGGAAAGATGGCATCGCGAGAGGGCTGGTCAAAGGCGCGCATGGCACCTGCATAGGATGCTACGGCCAAGACATGCCAAAACCGAACCGCCTGCCCAGCCGTTAAGAAGGCCAAAAGCAATACAGCAACACCAGAGGTAACCTGAGCAAATACTATTAATCGTCTACGATCTATCTTGTCTGCAATCACACCCCCATACAGACCGAGGAGAATAGGGGGTAGAGAATAAACAAGGCCCAGGTAACCCAAATCAAGTGGCGAACCAGTGAGCTGATAGACCTGCCATCCTTGAGCTATCACCAGAATCATAGAGCCACTGATAGAAGTCAGGGTCCCTATCCAGTAAAGGCGGAACTGAGGATATTGAAAGGCGCTGAGGGTTGCGATGCCTCTGCTTATGAGAGCTTTGGATGCCTGCGACAAGGTTTACCTTCCATGGAAATCCTTATGTCTAATGTCAATGCAAAAAGAACACTTGAACCGCTTGCTAAAGGGAAGGCGTGGGAGTTCATTCTGCATTTCGTGGAAAAACAGGTTAGCCCCTGGCGTAGCGCTTTTCAAAATGGTTAGTCCTAACGATTCGTCGTGGTCAATATACTAAATACAGACGTAACGTAGAGGACACGATAGCAAAATCTACCACAGTATGAGCCTCCCGAAGAGTCCAAGGACTTTTCAAAGGTGTCGGCACAGTGGGAATCCTTTAGGTGAACGTATCTCCACGACTATTCTACCGTAACCGACTTAGCCAAATTCCTCGGCTGGTCAACGTCGCAGCCCCGTTTAACTGCTATGTGGTAAGCCAGCAGCTGCATGGGCACCGCCGACAAAATAGGGTTAACTAAAGACGAAGCCCCAGGAATGTATATAACGTAATCAGCCTTGCTAGCAATCTCTTTATCGCCCTCTGTGGCAACGGCAATCACAAGGGCGCCTCGGGTTTTGGCCTCGTTGATGTTATTAAGCATCTTCCCATATAGATGATCCTTCAGAGCCAGGGCTACTACAGGCATATTGCCATCTATAAGAGCGATGGGGCCGTGCTTCATCTCTCCCGCAGGATACCCCTCTGCATGGATATAGCTTATCTCCTTGAGCTTCAAAGCGCCTTCCATAGCAATGGGGTAGTTGATCCCTCTGCCGAGGTAGAGGAAGTTAGAGTATTTGAAGAATTGCTGGGCGATCATTTCATAGATAGACTGGTCAGCCAAAATAGTGCCCAGCATCCGGGGCAGATGGGCCAACTCCTGAATAATCTGGGAAAGGCGCTCCTGGCTTAGACTGCGGCGTTTTATCCCCAGGTAGGAGGCTAGAAGATAGAGGGCTATTAGAGAGTTGGTAAAGGTCTTGCTGGCCGCTACTCCCAGCTCTAAGCCCGACCGCATATAGATTACTCCCTCGGCCAGGCGAGTAGCCTGGCTACCCTCGATGTTACAAATGGTGATAAGGCGGCCTCCCTTCCTGGAAGCCGCCTCCATAGCAGCCAGAGTATCAGCAGTCTCCCCTGACTGCCCCACAGAGACTACAAGAGTACGATTATTTAGAATCGGATCGCGATAGCGAAACTCCGAGGAGTTGTCTGCCTCGGCAGGAATCTTAGCCAGAGACTCTATCCACAAGCGGCCAATCATCGCAGCATTGAAACTGGTTCCCATGCCTATCAGCACGACCTTAGATATATCCTTCAACTCTGCATCGGAAAGAGGAATACCTTCCAACTCCACGCTGTCTGTATCGAAGGATATCCTTCCTCTGAGAGCGTTCATAACCGCCTCGGGCTGCTCGGAGATCTCCTTTAACATAAAGTGCTTGTAATGGCCTTTAGCAGCCGAAAGGGCGTCATAGGGCACAGAATGAGGTTCCTTATTGATGGATGCTCCATCTAAACGATGGTATTGGGCGTTGCCGTGGTCTAAGACCACCATCTCGCCGTCGGCCAGATATGTCACTCTACGGGTATGGGGCAACAGCGCAGGCAGATCGCTGGCCACAAGCATCTCCCCATCCCCGTACCCCACAACGATACCTCCGGCATTGCCCAAACGGAAGGAAAAAATCTTTCTCGGCTCAATGATAGACATGGCGACGACAGCATGAGCACCCTGGATCTCAAAGGCCGTCCTTCCCAGAGCCTCTTCCATGGAAAATTTCTTGGCTAAGTAGGACTCGATGAGGTGCGGTATCACCTCGGTATCTGTCTGCGAAGAAAAGAGGTGCCCCTCCTGAATAAGCCTCTCTTTGAGGGGCATGTAGTTTTCTACGATACCATTGTGCACTACCACCACCTCTCCGCGGCAATCGGTATGAGGGTGAGCGTTGGATGCGGTAGGACTGCCGTGAGTAGCCCATCGGGTATGGCCTATGCCAACCGTCCCATCGGGTAAGATCCCCTCTAAGGAGGCAACCAGACCGTCTAGCTTCCCTGGGGCCCTTTTAATCGAAAATTGCCCTTGGGAGTCGAGGACTGCAATGCCGGCGCTATCATACCCTCTATACTCCAGCCTCTTCAGCCCTTCCAGGAGAATTGAAGCCACTGGCCTCTTCCCTGTGTATCCAATTATTCCGCACACTCTAAGTCTCCTTGTGAAGCGAATATACCCCCCGATAACTCTCGGGCAAAAGGGCTGCGACTCGCTGCATCACCATCTTTGTCAGAGCCTCTAATTGAGACCGCTCCAACCTCCCCTCTATGGCAGGGAGTGAGAAAGGCTCTCCAATTCTAACAGTAATTTTACCCGTAGGAAATGCTACCCGCCACAAGGGGCCCATACGTTCTGTACCGGTGATGCCCACGGGCAGCAGGGTAGCCTGAGACCGGATAGCGAGAAGAGCTATTCCAGGAATGGCCTCCCTCATACGGCCTGGGCTCCTGGTTCCTTCTGGGAAGAAGGCTATAGCTTCATTTCGAGAAAGCATCCTTAGAGCCCAGCGAAAAGCCTGGATATCCGTGCCATCTCTCTTAAGAGGGAAGGCTCCGTAGTTACTCAAAAAGGCTGAAATCACAGGATTTACAAAAATTCCCTCCTTGGCTAAGAAGAATAACCTGCGGGGTATGCTGGCCCCCAGAAGAGGAGGGTCTATGTTACTCTGGTGATTAGCGACCACAATAAGGGGCCCTCGTGGAGGAACGCTCTCTCTACCTTCGACCGTCCAATGTGCGAAGGCCTGGAGTACGGCTCGGACCATAGAGTTGCTAAGAGTATAGAAAAACTCCATTAACGACCCTCGATGAAAGCCATTATTCGATCCACTACCTCCTCTATCGTAAACCCCTCGGTGTCCAGAACATGGGCATCTGTAGCGGGTTTCAGAGGAGAATAGCGCCTCTCTGTGTCCATCCTATCTCTTCTGTTCAGCTCCTCCAGTACCGCAGCATAAGATACGGGGTGTCCCAGATTTTCTAGCTCTAGATAGCGTCGCCTGGCTCGCTCCTCTGGGGAGGCCATCAGAAATATCTTGAACTGGGCCTTGGGAAACACTACCGTGCCGATGTCCCTGCCGGCCATAACCATCTTTTCCCGCCGTGCCAGCCTTCGTTGTTCCTTAATCAATGCCCTTCGCACCCCAAGCACCTTGGAGACGGGCGATACCCACTTTTCAACCTGGGTGTCTCTTAGCCTGCCGGTTACGTCCTCACCATTGACCAAGAGCCTCTCACCGTCACCGGGAACCGATATTATCTCCATTTTCAACTCTCTCACTAGCCTGGAAAGCTCCTCTTCGCTGGTCAAATCCACACCCTTTTTCAGCGCCATCCAGGTAGTAGCCCTGTACATAGAGCCGGTATCCAGGAACTTATGCCTCAGCCTTTGAGCCAATATCCTGCCCACAGCGGTCTTCCCCGAAGCCGCTGGGCCGTCTATCGCTATGACCCCAGTTAAACGCAAGAATAGTTCCTGCACATTATCCAGTAATCTCAGGGGAGGCGTGAAAATTATATAGCTTCCGCAAGCTGCTAGGCAAGGAACAAGGGAGGATTTGGCGGTGACGGATCTTAAGAGGGTCTTCCCTTTTACTTGGAGCTAGGCAGGCGAGGTTTCACTCTGCGCTCCAGTGTCGGGCGTGGTAGAAGAACCCTACGACCGCAGCCCTGGCACTTTATGCCGATGTCGGCTCCAAGGCGGACGACCTCCCACTCCAGGCTTCCGCAGGGATGTGCCTTCCTGAGACTAAGCACATCCCCTAGCCTTATGTTCATCACCATCCCCTGCCCTCCGCCTCAAGAACGCCGTTTATCCGCTTACACAATTCTTGGGCTACTCGCCTGGCCCCCTGGGCAAAGTTATGCTTTTCTCGTGAGGCATAGAGAACCTGGCGGGAGGCGTTAAAGAGGGCGTGGTGGCCGTCTTTCTCTATCCCGAAGGCCACTGCCTTCTCTAGCTCACCTCCCTGAGCTCCCAACCCAGGGATCAGAATGGGCATACCGGGACACGCGGAGCGCACCCACTTCAGCTCTTCCAGATAGGTGGCTCCTACCACCAGCCCTACGTTTCTACGGCTATTCCACTGGGCAGCCTGGAGAGCTACCCTTTGGAACAGGAGCATAGACGTGCCTGGTGTGGAAAGGGCCAGGTCCTGGAACTCTTTAGCCCCCGGGTTGGAGCTGCGACACCAGATAAAGATACCTCTATCCTCATAATCCAGGAAGGGTTCTAAGGACTCGCCGCCAGCATAGGGGTTGACAGTGGCTGCATCGAAGCCCCAAAACTCAAAGAGGGCCTTGGCATATCCTTTGTTGGTGGAGGCGATATCCCCCCGCTTGCCGTCTCCTAAGATGATGACCCCAGGAGCTGTGACGCGGATATGCTCAATAGTGCTATAAAGGGCATGGAGTCCTTCAAAACCGAGGGCTTCGTAAAAAGCCAGGTTGGGCTTATAGGCGCTTACCAGGTCCCGTGTAGCATCCACAATGGCCCGATTGAACTGCAAAACGTCGGAAACGGGCATAAGGGAAGGATCAGGGTCCAGGCCTACACAAAGAAGGCTCTTGCTTGTATGGCAGGCTGACTTTAGCTTCTCTAAGAAGGATGGCAACAGATATCTCCCTACCCTTTATCGTTAGTTTACCCAGCCATCGCACTCCTGGCAAGTTGCCAAGGAAGAATTTGAATGTTAACGTAACTCATCAAGAGGAGGGATTTTGCGACTAAGCTCGTCTTTGACCAGGGCGACCTTCATAAAGCGATTGAACCGTTTCGCAGCCTTGATGCGTGTTGAGGCACGAGAGTTGATGGCCCACGTGCCCAACTCGGGACGAATGAGAGAGCTATTGATACCCAGTGCAACCATGTTTCTGACCCCCGTCAAACGCCCCAATAGAAAGACAGCCTATGACCTATCCCTGGTGGACCTGGGACATGTCCTGGTGTCCGCCGATGCGCGATTGCCTAATGGCCTGGTCCAGGAGGCCCTGGAGAGGGGCAAACTGGCCGAGTTTCAAGACTACACATCCATCCGCCGAGAGGTGTCTTATGGGGAGAGTCGCCTCGACCTGCTTTTGGATGGGAGCAGGGGCACGTGCTATATAGAGGTGAAATCGGTGACACTGGTGGAGGGAGGTATTGGCCTCTTCCCCGATGCTCCCACCGCCAGGGGCCAGCGACACATGGACGCCCTCTCCCAGGCTGTGGCGAGGGGACATAGAGGAGCGGTAATCTTCGTCATTCAACGCCGGGATGCCCGCGGCATGATGCCTAACACCGCTGCGGACCCCGCCTTCTGCCAGAGGCTCCAGAGAGCCATCCAACAGGGGGTAGAGGCATACGCTTACAGATGTCATGTCAGTCTGGAGGAGATATTCATTACAGAGAGGGTGCCTGTTGTCCTGGAGAAGAGATGATATGAGGTTCATCAGGCGATGGTGAGTGTTACATCGGGTATCTTGAGAGAGCAGCTCCTGATGGTATATCGGCGTATGCTGGAAAGATACGGGCCCCAGCACTGGTGGCCTGGGGAGAGCGCCTTTGAAATTACTATCGGCGCTGTTCTTACCCAGGCGGCCTCCTGGGGAAACGTGGAGAAGGCCCTCTGTAACCTGAAGCAGGCGGGCGTATTTTCTCCGAAGGCATTACGAGAAATCCCAGATGAGGATCTGGCGCGTCTCATATATCCCTGTGGCTATTTCAACGCCAAGGCGAGAAAGCTCAAGTCCCTGGCCCATTACCTGGGAGAGCGATTCGATGACGACCTGGATGCCCTTACAGTTCTCGACACTGCCACTCTGAGAGGAGAGCTACTGGCGGTATATGGCATCGGAGAGGAGACTGCCGACGCTATTATGCTGTACGTCGCCCAGAAGCCCTCCTTTGTTATTGATACCTACACGCGGCGAATCGTGCAGCGCTTGGGCCTGGCCCCTCTAAAGGACACCTACAGCCGTCACCAGGCCCTTTTTATGGACAATCTGCCCCAAGAGACCTCCCTTTTCAACGAATATCACGCCCTGCTGGATCGGCACGGGAAAGAGACCTGCCGCAAGAAGCCTCTATGCGAGGGGTGCTGTCTTCTGAATCTCTGCCCCACCGGAGGGGCCAAAGTCTCCTCACGCTGACGCTAAGACCAGCATAAAGCCCTTGGGAGCACTTTTGTATGCCTGATTTGACGGGCCAGGGTGGTCATCGCAGCGATTGACCGCAGAACAAAATGATACGCTACCTGAAATATGGCTATATTGACTTTTGAGATGGGCATGTTTATCCTAGAGGCATAAAGAAAAAATCCTTCGGGAGCTTGGGCAAGCCAGGCTGAGAGGCCCCGACAGATCGGGGCGACCGACTAAACCTGATCTGGGTAATGCCAGCGCAGGGAATCGGACGAAATGCTGATACAGCCGCTGGCTCATCCAGCGGCTGTATATTTTGTAGAGAGATCCTTTGACAGCGCGTCTGCCGATAAGGAGAAGGCTATGAACGATCCCTTAGTTATTGCCGGCAAGGAGTTCAGGTCCAGGCTCATTTTAGGCACTGGTAAGTATCGCTCTATGGAGGAGATGGTCGAGGCTATTGAGGCCTCGGGGGCCGAGATAATTACCGTGGCTATCCGTCGCCTCGACCTCGATGACCCCTCCAAAAAGACCCTTCTGGATTACATAGACTGGGACAGATATACCATGCTTCCAAACACAGCCGGCTGCCGTACAGTAGAGGAGTCCCTATTCACATCTCGCTTGGCCAGAGAGGTCACAGGCTCCAACTGGTTGAAACTTGAGGTAATCCCCGATCCCAACTACCTTCTTCCAGACCCCATAGGCACCTTTGAAGCCGCCCGCCGCCTTTTAGACGAGGGATTTGTAGTTCTTCCCTATATTCACGCCGACCCCATTTTGGCCAGGAAGCTGGAAGAGATCGGGTGCGCCACTGTCATGCCCCTGGGCTCGCCCATAGGCTCTGGTCAGGGGATCCTTACGGCCGACGAGATCAGGATAATCATATCCGAGGCCCATGTACCCGTAGTGGTGGACGCAGGATTAGGAGTGCCCTCAGAGGCGGCCATGGCTTTAGAGATGGGCGCCGATGCCGTACTGGTGAACACCGCCATAGCCCAGGCCAAAGATCCTGCCTTGATGGCCCAGGCCTTCCGCCAGGGGGTCGAGGCAGGGCGCAAAGCATACAACGCTGGACGCATACCTAGAAGGCAGCACGCCAGCGCCAGCAGCCCCCTTGAAGGCATAGCCCGCTCAACGGGGACCACAGGCTAGTCAAATTATGGCCGCCTTTCCTGTTCCCTGCCTTTGCATGGTCACCGACCGCCATCATTACAGAGGTATATCCTTGGAAGAGGTGGTTTCCCTGGCTGTAGAAGGGGAGGTAAACCTGGTGCAGCTTCGAGAGAAAGACATGGCATCGGGGCGCTTGCTAAGGCTGGCGCACAGTCTAAAAAAGATTACGCAAGGCAAGGCTCTCCTCTTCGTAAATGACCGGGTGGATGTGGCCCTGGCCTGCGGTGCCGATGGAGTACAACTCGGTGAAGAGGCATTACCCGTGTCGGCAGTCAGGCATCTGGCCGGAGAGGGATTGATCATTGGAAGGTCTGTCCACAGCGTTGAAGGGGCCGTTAAGGCCCAGGCAGAAGGTGCTGATTTTCTAATAGTGGGCACCGTATTCCTTTCTCCCTCCCATCCCATAGGGCGAGCCGCGGGCGTCGAGCTCCTCGCCTCGGTAGCCCAGCGGGTCAGCATACCCTTCCTGGCTATTGGAGGGATAAAGGAGGATAATATCCATCAGGTGATAGAGGCTGGAGCCTCTGGTGCCGCCATAATCAGCGCTATTTCAACCAGCGATGACCCCCGGGCTACGACAAAGGCCCTGGTCCATGAGATGATACGGTCATGGTCAGGCATTAAGATAGCAGGATAGCAAGGTATGATCGCTCTGACGGTCAACGGCAAGAGACGAGAGCTGGAAGCGCCCATGAGCCTTATCAGCTACCTGCAGTCCCTGGGAGTAAGCCTAAAGTTTATCGCTGTGGCCTATAACGGCACAGTGCTGCGGCGAGAGGAGTTCTCTAGCGTCATCCTAGGGGATGGTGACGTGCTAGAGATAGTACGCCCCGTAGGAGGCGGCTAAGGTGACGCTAATCCAAGAGCCAAAGGATATCTTCTCCTCAGACAAAAGAAAGAAGGAAGAATGCCAAACCCTTTTATAGAAATGTTTGCGGATGACAAGTTGGCTGATAAAGTCAAAACTCGTTTGCCATACCTGTTTCAACTAGCAGAATTGGAGAGTTCAAGAGCAGGTAAAATCGGAATGGAGGTAGGCTCAGTTCGCGAGAGGATAGTAATTGCTCTACTTATTTACAGATTTGGTGAACCAAATGTACAAACTGAAATTCCTATCACTGAGCCTGAAGTTGACGCAAGATTATACGGACAACCAATTTCAATAAAGACGATTACTAGCAAGAGTTTTGGTGGGGTAAAAATTATTTGGACCGTAGATGCACAGAAGGCCCTACAATTCCAAGAAAATTATTATCCTCATTCTGATATGTTGCTTGTTCAAGTCAATTGGAATGGCATGGGAGGGTTTTATTACATCCCCATGCAGACTCAGCAGAGGCTGTTTAATAGAATAGGCAGACTAAATTATATTAAGCTTCCCAAACCAGGAACAAATCCCAGAGGTGTTGAAATTACTGGACAGGCGTTATCGAGTTTAGTAAAAGATACCGATTCTAAGAGTATTGTAATAAACTGGAACAGAACTAAAATAGATTTTGACCCACTTAAGAGATGGGTTGAGCTCTGGCGGGAGTAATAAATGGCTTGGTCACAACGACGACAGGGCACTAAAACCAGTGCCTTCGGCTCTCCTGGAAGAATCAACCACGACTCCACATCCTTCTACGCTAGCAGGTTATACGATGGATTGCCTAAGGAGAAGATAGTTAAGTACTTGGAAAACGCCATCCCTCCACAATCCTTAGATAGAATTTTCTGCAAAACGAGTGAGAGGATGGAGGAACTGCCGGATGATAGTGTTCATCTGATGGTTACCTCACCGCCTTACAACGTAGGAAAAGTATATGACGAGAATCTCACTCTGGAAGGGTACAGGTCGTTTTTGAAGAGGGTATGGCAAGAAGTTGAAAGGGTTCTTGTGCCCGGCGGAAGAGCGTGCATCAATATCGCAAATCTCGGCAGGAAGCCATATATTCCCCTGCACGCATTCATAGTCGAAGACATGCTCAATCTGGGGTTTCTTATGAGGGGTGAAATCATCTGGAATAAGGCATCCAGCGGCAGCCCTTCCACCGCCTGGGGTAGCTGGCTTTCCGCCAGAAATCCAACTCTGAGGGACGTTCACGAATACATCCTGGTCTTTTCCAAGGGGATGTTTACAAGAGGTACAATAGAGCGAAAAAACACCATGTCTAAAGAAGAGTTCCTGGAATTCACCAAAAGCGTATGGACCTTCTCGGCAGAGTCTGCAACCAAGATTGGGCATCCCGCACCTTTTCCTGTAGAGCTACCTTACAGGTTGATTCAACTCTATACCTTTGAGGGCGAGGTGGTTCTGGATCCCTTCATAGGGAGTGGACAGATGGCATTGGCAGCAATGAAAACCAAACGCCACTATGTGGGATATGATATAAGTCCTGAGTACGTGAGCTTGGCAGAAAAACGAATTCATAACTTTGTTTCAGCACCCCACAGCAACCCGTTGTTTTAGTCTTCTGCAGAAACCTCTTGTAATCTCTCTACAAGCCTTTGGGGCTTAGCTGGATAGGGCTCGTTGGTTGTAGTATGGAAATCGGCTCACTACCAAGTAATGCTATAATAGCTTAAATTATGCTAAGTAACTTCTCTTCCACTAATTCGCTGATCTGCACAGAAGCATTGCCCGTAACTTATTGTAGAAGACTGGCGTAAAGAGCTTGCAGGCCCCCATTGAGTACCACCTTATCTCGTAGTGTGAGAAGTAGAGTCGTTACGTGAGGATTCCGTGGACTGAAAGGCTGTTTATGAATAGTCGCAGTAGGCTTGCCTTTATTGCCCTGGCGCTTGTAATAGGAGCGGTCATAGTCTCTCTTGGCGGTTGCCAAAAGACAGCCCCAACACCAGCGACCGAGAGCACGCCGCCCACTCAAACCTCTCCGCCTGCCAGAACCACTAATGCCGGAGGGGATCCAAAGGCTCCTGAATTGCAGGGCATCGCCAGTTGGATAAACAGCGACTCCTTGACCCTGTCGGGTCTGCATGGCAAGGTGGTGCTCATAGACTTCTGGACATATACGTGTGTGAACTGCATTCGTACCCTTCCATATCTTAAAGAGTGGCACCGCAAATATGCCGACAAAGGGCTACAGATAATTGGCGTCCACACCCCAGAGTTCGACTTCGAAAAGAATCGGGAGAATGTGGTTAACGCCATGAAGGAAAACGGTCTCCAATATCCCGTGGCCCAGGACAACGACTACAAGACGTGGAACGCCTTTCAAAACCGCTTCTGGCCGGCCAAGTATCTCATAGACAAGGATGGATTCATACGCTATCGTCACTTCGGCGAAGGCTATTACGACGAGACAGAGAGAAAGATAAGGGAGCTTCTGCAAGAGATCGGCGCCGACCTTACGAGCATAACGCCTGGCCTGGATCCAGGCCCGACATTCGATCCCAGGGCGCGCTCTCAGGTTACCGAGACTCAACTTACTCGTGAGATTTACGGGGGATACAAGAGAAACTACAGCTCCTCTGGTACATACGTTGCTCACAGAGAGTATTACGAGGGCCAGGATAGAAGCATATCCTATACAGACCCCGGAGAGCATCTGAACCATTTCATCTATCTCCAGGGCTTGTGGAGAAATGGCTATGAGAGCCTGATCCACGCTCGGGAGACGGAAAACTTCGAGGACTACATTGCCTTAAAGTTCAATGCTACTAGCGTCAACGCAGTCATAAGCCCTGAAGAAACCTCTTCTCCCTTCCGGCTAATACTTACCATGGACGACAGGTCACTAAAAGACGAGGAGATAGGAGACGATGTTCAATTTGACGAGTTTGGTCGGAGCTACGTCCTTATTACGGAACCTCGGATGTACATGTTAGTAAAACTACCGACTTATGCCAGGCACGAACTAAAGCTAAGGGTCAACTCCAATGCCTTCGCCCTGTTCGCCTTCACCTTCGGCGCCTACTCTACAGGACCTTAGTAATAACAATGATTTCGATTCAGCGTAGCTTCTCCGCTACTCCTAGGAGTTTATTAACTGTGAGCCTAGTGTGGTGAATCAGGAAACAGGTGCAAAATGTCTTTCCTACGAAAATGTGTGCTCTGGAAGGTCGCTTTTGTCATTGCGAGGAGGCGGTAGCCGACGAAGTCCCGATGAAATCGGGAGAGGGGAGTTGCAACCCTGCCCGCTTGCCCCCAGATTGCCACGCACCGATTGCATCAGGGCTCGCAATGACAATCTGGGACGGCCATTTTCATCTTTCCCAGTGCTGGATGCCAGCATGACAGTTTCTGAGTACCGATGTGTCGGAACGAAGAATCTGAAGAGGCGGCCTCCGCCCACCAGATTCTTCACGGAGTTTATCCTGAGGAACGAAGGGTTCAGCATGACAACTCAGCATTGCAGACTAAATGAGCGAATCTCTGACTCAGGACACTAGGGATGAATCCACATATCTACCAGGTTAGAGCATGAAGGGTATCTTAATCATAGGCTGGCTTATCTTCCTAGTAATCATGCTAGGAGCCTGCTCGGCGGATAAACCTGACCTTCAAACTAGCG
Source organism: Chloroflexota bacterium (assembly GCA_016210665.1). Lineage (GTDB taxonomy): Bacteria > Chloroflexota > Dehalococcoidia > Lucifugimonadales > JACQTT01 > JACQTT01. The sequence goes on from JACQTT010000083.1 coordinate 33,263, forward strand.
CCGAGGTTTTATCCAGGGATGTTTCTCAGACTAGCGATCTGACGGGAATTCTTGCCACTACAGACCTGAGCGTCGGCACTCAAAGGGTATCCTTCCTGCTAACATCCCCTAGTGGCCTGATCAAGGTTCCCCAGTTGGAAGTTTCTGCTGTCTTCTATCCTGATGACAGCTCTTCAGGCTCGACACGCGCAACCAACAGAGCGCTCTTTTATCTCTGGCCTTATGCTACCCGGGGCACCTACGTTACCCAGCTATCCCTTGACCAGCCGGGTGATTGGGAGCTGACGATTGAGGTTCCGAGGGAAGAGGGAGCGGTAGGACGAACCAGTATTCCCCTTCGAGTAAGAGAGAGGAGTGTAACTCCACCTATTGGATCCCGGGTGCCCTTGAGCAAGAACAAAACCCTGCACGATGTCGCCAATCTGAGGGAGCTTAGCAGTGCCTCTTCTCCAGACCCAGACATGTATAGGTTGACCATAGCCGAGGCTGTGGAAAGCCGCAAACCGTTGATGGTAGTCTTCTCTAGCCCTGCTTTCTGCACAACTCCCACCTGTGGGCCTCAACTAGAGGAGGTGCAGAGTTTGAAGGACCGATACAGGGATAGGGCTAGCTTTATTCACGTGGAGGTCTATGACAACGTAGAGGAGGTTCAGGAACGAGGGCTGGGTAGCGGACGATATGCAAAGTCGGTCCTGGATTGGCACCTGCCAGATATCGAGTCATACCTGAACGAGTCATGGGTTTTCGTAGTGGATGCCAACGGACGTCTCGCCGCCAAGTTTCAGGGGTTTGCCGCGGCGAAGGAGTTGGAGGAGGCCCTCGATGAAGTGCTGAGCAGTCCTTCTGCTAAAAGTGCTTCAATGCTGCAGGGAAGAGAACAACCTTGGTCAAACCCTTGGCAAAAGCAAGCTGGATAATTGACAATAAGGCTACTCTTCCGACTCCTTTTCCGGTTGCTCTTTCCTTCCCCTTCTCGTGCCGAATTCTCTGGCCTTTCTCGACAGCTCCTTAAGACGTCGTTCTACCAAATAATGGACTGTGCCCTTTTCATAAGTGCCATCATCTTTTTGGGTACCAGCGGGCACTCCCGTTAGAATCTCTATGCCCTCGTCAATGGTGGATACCGCCCAAATATGAAACTTGCCGTCTTTAACGGCCTTCACCACCTCTTCTTTTAGCACCAGGTTCTTCAGGTTGTCTCTAGGTATCATTACTCCTTGACTGCCCGTCAGCCCCTGAGCCTTGCAAACGTCGAAAAATCCCTCAATCTTTGCAGTAGCGCCGCCTATCGCCTGGACCTCTCCTGTCTGATTCACCGATCCGGTAACAGCGATACCCTGACTTATAGGTAGCCCCGAAAGGCTAGACAGAAGGACGTAGAGCTCAGTAGAGGAGGCGCTATCGCCGTCTATTTCACTGTAGGTCTGCTCAAAGCCTATGCTTGCGGCCAGAGACAGTGGCCTGTCCTGACCGTACTTACCGTTAACATATCCGGTCAAAATTAGGAAGCCTTTATTGTGAATTCGGCCGCTCAATTGGGTCTCGCGTTCCACATTAACCACCTGCCCCCGACCTAGCGAAACTCGTGCGGTAATTCTACTTGGTTTCCCAAAGGCGTAATCTCCCAGGGAGATGACGCTAAGGCCATTTACCTGACCTGACGTCTCACCCTTCGTGTCGATGTGGATAATTCTGTCTTCAATGAACTCCTGGAGTTTCTCTTCCGTCAGGTTGGAGCGATAGATACGCTGGTCTATAGCCTTCTTCACATGCTTATCCAACACAAAGGAACTGGCTCCGTCCTGTCCCGCCCAGTAGTTTGCCTCGACGATAATATCTACTACATCCATAAAACGTGTGGTTAGCTTATCTTGGTGCTCGACTAGCTGGCTGGAGTAATCTATGACCTGAGCTACAGCACTCTTGTGGAAGGGTTTCAGACCTCCCTCACGGCACTGTCTTTCAACAAAGGAGGCGTATTTCAACATGTTCTCCGGCGTACGTTCCATGGAAAGGTCAAAGTCTGCTTTGACCTTGAAATACTTCCGGAAGTCCTCATCGTAGATCTGAAGCATCTGAAACAGTTGGGGGTTTCCTACCATGACAATCTTGGTGTCAATGGGAATAGGCTCTGGTCGCAGTGTTATCGTAGGAAAGGGGCTGTATTGCTCCCCGATATTCTCAATTTGGACTTGACGGCTTCTCAAGGCACGTTTAAGCGTATCCCAGGCAAGGGGACTCGAGAGTAGGTCCCGTGCCTGTAATACTAAGTATCCTCCATTTGCCTTATGAATAGCTCCAGGCTTGATCATCGTCAGGTCTGTGACCATAGCTGCAAGACGAGGATGGTAGTCTATTCTTCCGAAGAGGTTGTAGTAAGTAGGACTGTATTCAAAAACTATGGGTGCTTCCTCGCAGGCGGTATTATCTACTAAAGGGTTGACACGGTATCTGATAAAGGGATCGACATCCGCGGGCGCAGGCAACATATTAAGAGTGCTGGGCTGGGACGGCTCTTCTTTAGCCTTGAACATATCTACGTTCTCAACTATGTCCTGCTCCACTCCCTCCAAGTAGCCTATAACCTTGGCGTGGCGGGAATATTTTTCCTTCAGCTCGCGGATTAGAGGATCCACAGTAAAGCGAGCTACCTCTTTAGTGACGCCACGAGCACGCTGGACAGCCTCCTTGTCCAGTCGTCTCATATCAGTTAGCCTAAGGGCAATTAAGTGCTGTAATCGCTCCCCCTTCTCTCTGAGCAGATTCCTTTCCTCTTCTTCTAGTTTGGCGTATTCTTCGCGACCAATAGGCTGGTCATCCTTCACCGGAATTGGCAATATGCCTGCCGGGGTCAGATTCAGAGCAAACCCCTCCTTGCGGGCCTCCGCTTCCAGCTCCTCGCCAATGGACTGCTTCTGGGACTCGATGTCCTGCACGGCCTCTGTGACCCGCCCCTGGTAGCTCTCGCCTTCGAAGGCTCTGGGAATCTCCCTTTTGCATGTCTCTATGAGTTCGCTCATATCCCGGACCAACTCTTGGGTCATGCCACAAGGAAGGCTTATGGCCATAGGCCTGGAAGGGTCAAGAAAATTGTATACGTAGCACCAGTCGGGAGGGACCGGTTTATCCCTTGCGGCACGCTCCAGATATGCTTTCAGCGTTGTATTTCTCCCTGTACCCGTCAAGCCTGAGACGAAGACGTTAAACCCCGTCGCTCCTATGCCTAGGCCAAACTCCAAGGCGCTCACAGCCCGCTCCTGCCCTATGGTTCCTTCCAGAGGAGCCACCTCATTGGTGGTCTCAAATCCCAGGTCGTCGGGGTTGCACACTTTTCTGAGGAGATCTGAGGAAACCTCTAAGAAGTCTCTGCTCATCTATTTACCCCCTTATATAGATTTGTGAACAGAATCGTTTCGAGACCAAAGGCCAATGTGTCAGACCTAATCATAAAATCCCTGAGAATTCTATCTAAGATTGACACTTACCTTTGGGAATCGCTCACCTCGGAACGTACCGTTCAAGGGACCTTGAATATATCGCATGGGTGCATGAGTGCAGCTGACATAACCCTATTTCCCGCCCACGGCCTCTACCAGTATCTCCACCAGGTGCTTTGGTCTGTTGCCAGTAGAGTGTTCAATCTGCTGGCGACAGGATATACCCGAAGCCACCACATCAAACTCTCCCCCTTGGGAACGTATGGCCGGGAAGAGACGTCCCTCTCCTATGGCTAAGGAGATATCATAGTGTTCCTTCTCATAGCCAAAGGAGCCGGCCATGCCACAACACCCAGAGTCAATCTCCTCTACTTGTAAACCGGGAATCAGCCTCAGCACTTGAATCGAAGGGGCCGTGCCCATCAAGGACTTCTGATGGCAGTGGCCGTGAAAGAGTACCTGACGGGCTATTTTCTTGAATTCCAAAGCCAGTTCATCCCTTGCGTAGAGCATTTGTAGAAACTCATCCATCAGATAAGTATTCTGAGCAACCACCTTCGCCTTCTCGTCACCCGGCAGGAGGTCTAGATAGTCGTCTCTGAGAGCCGAGATGCAGCTTGGCTCCAGCACAACTACCTTCACATTCTCTTTTACGAATTCGTAAAGCAGCTCTACGTTATGTCTAGCATTACCCTTTGCTTTTTCCAGCATCCCCTTGGAAATCATGGGACGGCCACAGCACCTCCCTTGGGGAAGCAACACCTGATAACCGAGACGCTCTAGTATTTTAGTGGCGGCCTGACCCACAAGGGGATAGTTGTAGTTAGTAAAGGTATCAGGAAACAGAAGGATTTTGCCTTTGACTGAGGTACTCCCATTTCTATAGCTGCGAGCTCTGAACCATTGCTCAAAGGTCTGCCCAGCGAAAGGGGGTAGAAGGCGACGCTGGTCAATGCCGAAGAACCTGTCAAGGATGCCCTTGCCTAGCCATGAGTTGATAGCCCATGTGGAGAAGGGGGCGAGGAAACAGCCCAGGCTATTTAAGGTAGCGATGTTGCCAAGGAGGCGATTCCTGAGAGGAAGGCCTTGGGCCTTATAGTAGTGGTTGAGAAACTCATGCTTAAGCTTGGCCATATCTACGTTAGATGGACACTCGGCCTTGCACGCCTTGCACTCGAGACATAAATCCAGTACGTCATACAGCCTTTTGCCGGTCATCTCTTCCGGTGGCAAAACCCCCGAAAGAACGGCTCTTAGAGCATTGGCTCGGCCACGGGTAGAGTGCTCCTCTTCCCGGGTGACCACGTAGGAGGGGCACATAGTGCCTTCCAGGGTCTTGCGGCAAGCCCCCATGCCATTGCAAAGCTCCACGGCACCGGCAAACCCACCGTCCATTGAAAAGTCCATTCCGGTCCTAACGTCTAAGGTGCGGTATTGTGGCCCATATCGAAGGTTCTCAGTCATGGGAGGGCAGTCTATGATCTTCCCAGGATTCATTATGCCATGGGGGTCGAAGGCTGCCTTTACCTCTCGAAAGGCGTTATATAGAGTGGTGCCGAACATCTTCTCATTCCAAACGCCTCGGACTATCCCATCTCCATGCTCCCCGCTCATGGCTCCGCCAAACTCCAGCACCAGGTCGCTTACCTGGGCAGCTATAGACACCATCCTATCCAGTCCCTCTTGGAGCTTCAAGTTAATCATAGGGCGAACGTGCATGCACCCCACGCTAGCGTGCCCGTAGTAGCTGGCGGCAGTACCGTGCTCACGCACAATCTGATCGAATCGCCGTAGATAGTCCGGGAGCCTTTCTGGAGCTACGGCTGTGTCCTCCACAAAAGGCAAAGGCTTGGTATCTCCCTTTATTCCCATGAGAAGCCCGAGCCCGGCCTGCCGAACTGACCATACAGTGG
>JACQTT010000085.1 GCA_016210665.1 Chloroflexota bacterium
CGGCGTTATTCACCAGGACGTGAAGCCGCTGGTGCCTCTGTTTAAACTCCTCGGCCAGACGGTGAATAGACCCCTGGGAAGAGAGGTCACAGATCATCAGCTCGACAGAGCCGTTCCCGCTCTGGCCTGTGATTTCAGCCCTAGCCCGTTCACCACGATGGCTGTCGCGGCAGACCATAATCACGGTAGCGCCTAGCCTCGCCAGGCCCAGGGCCGCCGCCTTCCCTATCCCAGAGTTGGCGCCGGTTATCATGCAGACCTTGCCACTCATGTCTTGAACGGCCATCTACTCGCTCCATCCTCTTCAGGCGGTCTGTGCTAACATTACGGACAAAGATTTCAAGGTTATCAAACACGTTTTCTTACGGCCTAGTGCTTAGTTGCAGAAATCCATGAACATTCAGGCATCACGAGAGACCCTTCGTCCCGATGAGTCGGGACTCAGGGTGACAGGGTGCATAAATGTCATTCTGAGCGGAGCGAAGAATCTACATTCGTCTACGAATTTACGCAACCTAGCACTCGGCTCCAACCTCAGCCCATCCATTGCACTACACCACAAAAGGGTTCAAGCAGAGGAGGATCAATGAGGCGGGTGTAAAGGTTGCTGAGGCATACTAAGATAGCGAGTGTCCTTGGACTGTTGGCATCGTGAAGACGACACTAAGAGGTCTCATCTTCGTAGGTCGAGAGCGAAAGCAATTGCCTTGGCTGCTGCGATCATCTTCTCCGGAGATAATGTAGTTATTCGCTCAGTCAGTCTGGATTTGGGAATGGTGAGAATATCGTCCAGATTTATGACACAGCGTGTCGGCATTCCGTCTTCTCGCCCAAGAGGCACTTCAACTGGAATCTTGCGAAAAGTTCGGGTGACCAGAGCAACGGTCACCGAGGTTCTGACGCCGTATGCAGCATCCCTAGACAGCAAAAGAACTGGGCGTCTCCCTACGGGTGGAGGAAGGTCAGCCCACCATACCTCACCACGGCGCACTTACCACGACTCCTTGGCCATAACCTCCGCTGACATATCAACCTGTATCTCTCCAGTCGCCGGCTCTTCAGGGATTTTCACATAACCCTGCCGATAAAGCTTATCCAGCTCTTCATCTTCCATCTCTCGTAAATAGCGAAGGCAAGCCTGACGAATCAGCTCTGACCTGGCTTTGCGCTGCTTCTTGGACAAACTATCCAAGTCTTTTAGGAGCACTTCATCAACAGGAACTTGTATCACCTTCTTGGCCATCGATGTCCTCCACAATCTCATTACACAATATTATACACATAGATTTACACAAGGGCAATTCCTGCTGTCTAATCAGGGATGTCAAGAAAGTTGTTTAGGGTTAGGCTAAGCAGGACTTGATAAAGGAGAATTGGCTAGCTCCTGATACATCTTGCAAGCCCTGATGGAGCTGAGGGAATGGTAGCAAGAACTTTCAGCCTAGTGTTCAGCCTCTAGTTGAAGTTGCTGTCACTTGAACAGTTTGCGTAGGCCCCTTCCTGTCGCTTTGCCCGCTAAGCGCCGACCGATGCGACGGCCCACCTTGCCTTTCTGGACGGCATTCACATCGCCCAGCAACTTCGCCAATTTGTAGAGGAAACTTCTGAAGCCCATCTTGTCTCCTAAGTTGCCTAATTTGTCACGCAGGCCAGGCCTTGATTTTTGATGTCTTCAAGTCGCGACGGGTCGATACCCGAGACGCGAGTTAGATCATCCACTGAGCGGAAGGGCCTGAGCTTAATCAATTCAGCCGCTCTCTCCTCTTCGATGTGTATGAGCTTTTTTAAGTCTTCCAATCGGCTTTTGTTGATGTCAAGCTGACCATCTTTGCATCCATTTTTGGAAGTGACGCTGGTCGTGGGTGACGGGGTAGCAGTTGGCGTAGCTGTACCGGTCGAGGTGGGAGTTGCGGTCGCCGCCGGAGTAGGTGTCGCTGTGTGTGTTGGCGTTGGCGAAGTACACGCCGCCAAAGCCAACAGGATAACAATACTTATAAACCTAAGTCTCCCCATGCCACGGCCCAATTCTCTATGTCTTGGCACCGAAAGCCTACCCTTCGATGGGTGAAGCAAGATCATGTGGCTTCCCTCGGTGTGATCCCAAACATACCCAATCTTGCGCATTGCTTTGACGAAATCGTCTCATGATATTACAGGAAGACGAGCCCCCTAAACCGCTACCTCCACCTCTGTAATAGAAGGAATTGGCTCTCCGTGCTTACGCAGGCTGGCGATATAGCCTTGAATGGCTTCCTTGATATTGGCGATAGCCTCTTCCCTCGTTCTCCCCTGGGAGTGGCATCCGGGGAGAGCCGGACAACTGACCACAATGAAGCCATCTTCGTCTCGTTCAAGGGTGATAGCAAACTTCATAAACCTTCTCTCCACAACTGTAGCAGTTTCAAAAGCTCGGTTAAAATTATAGCGGAAATTAACCAAATATGCCCAAATGGACGGTATCAAGAACTTTTGAGGCAGTGTTTAGGCTCAGTGTTTAAGCCTTTCATTGTCAGCAAGGGACTGTGTGATAAGCATGTCACCTATCTTGAACAGCTCATTTTGCGGTACTCCGTTACGGCTTGTTGTATAGCCTCTTCACTCTCGCCCATATGATTACAACGCAGCTGAAATTCGCCAGCTGCTTCACCGAAATTCTTAACATCATGGTTTGGCGTCGCAACAAGGGCAGCCGTGATACTTTCCCAAGGGGCAAAGAAATCCCAATGTAGAAAAGCTCCTATGAACCAGTCCACTAGGGTTAGCCGAATGCCTCGGTCATCCAGATCTTCCACCTGGCCCACATAGCACCGCATTGGTGCTGTTCCTTCCTTCAGCACCAATGCTACTATATAGCCAGGCTTAAGGGTTTGACTTTTGATAGTAGGAACCTTCTTTGTTGTTTCCTTTTTAGTAGCCATCTTTAGCGAACACCTCCAGCTAACTTTTGCTACATTTTTGCAAGCAGTGGTGGAGCTGAGGGGAATCGAACCCCTAACCTTCTCAATGCCATTGAGACGCTCTCCCGTTGAGCCACAGCCCCATGATGCTCAAATATATCAAAGTTGCCCTGGGATAACAAGAACGCCCCCAGTCTCCTCACGAAATTTGACATTAAGCCTGGCCATTGGATATAATCATACGAAAAGCAGGACAAGCCAATGCCTAAGAGCACCTATCAACCCAAGAAAAGAAGACGCCAGCGTGTCCACGGCTTCCGTATCAGAATGAGAAGCCGAGGGGGTCAGGCCGTCTTGAAAAGCAGACGATTCAAGGGGCGTGCCAGACTCACAGTTTAGGGCACGAACAGTTGCAGAAAGAAAGGCGTCTGGTCAGGGAAGGGGATTTCAGCCTGGTATATAAGCGAGGTAAGGGCTGGGCCGATAACTCGCTGGCTCTTAAGACCCTACCCAACCACTTGGAACACAGCAGGTTCGGTTTCTCCGTAGGTAAGAGGTTGGGGACAGCAGTCGTTAGGAATAAGATCAAAAGGCGTCTCCGGGAGGCCGTCCGCCTCTCTACAGTAAAAGAGGGGTGGGACGTGATTTTCATCGCTAGAAGGGGTGGGGCTGAGGCTGACTTCCATCAGTTGAGGCAATCTGTAGAGGGTCTTCTCAAGAGGGCAAGCCTTCTAAACCTGGATTCCGTGCCTGCCGTGCAGAAGAGGGACAATGCGTGAAGTGGCGCTTACAGCCATCCATCTCTATCAAAGAGCCTTTTCCCCATATTGGGGCAAGTCCTGTCGCTACGAGCCTACCTGCTCCCGCTATTCCTACGAAGCCATCGCCAAGTACGGAGTCTTAAAGGGTCTTTGGCTCTCCATGAAGCGCCTTGGTAGCTGCCACCCTCTAGGAGGCCAGGGATACGATCCTGTTCCTTAAACTTGGAATGACATCTTTTATATTCTTGTAAACCCGCCTGGTTCTTCCGTGCGGCCAAATACCAGAGTTAAAGCTATATGAAACTAATAAGTAATGCGCCTCCGATGCGGCGCTACTCACGGGTAACTCTTCTGCTGATGCTGCTTCCTGTAATCGCGTTATCCCTTGGATGCTTTGCGAGGGGTGCCGCCAGTGCCGGAGGGTGGTCCGGCGCGGCCATAGCCGAAGACACTTTGTATATAGGCTCCATGGAGAGCACGCTGCTGGCTTTAGATATAGAGACGGGCAGGCCGAAGTGGAGTTTCCCAAGCGGCAAGAGCGATATCATTGGTGTCATATACGGTCGCCCGGCGGTCGCAGGAGATAGGGTAATCGTCGGTGGCGACAAGGGCAACCTCTTCGCCCTGGATGCTAAGAATAACGGCACAACAATTTGGGAGTTTTCCTCTGAAGGCGCTATTGTGGGAGGGCCAGCCTTGGCCGAAGACACGGTGCTGGTGGGATCGTCGGACGGAAATCTTTACGCTCTGAATATACAGGATAGGTCCCTTCGCTGGAAGTTCCGCACGGGAGGAAAGATTTGGGCTACGCCGGCGGTAGAGGATGGTAAGGTCTATTTCGGCTCCCTGGATCACACCTTTTATGCGCTGGATTTAAGCACCGGAGAGGAGCTTTGGCGTCTTCCCACCAAAGGAGCTATAGCCTCCACTCCACTGATATCCGATGGCAAGGTATTTGTGGGGACCTTTGAAGGAATCTTCTATGCTCTAAACGCCTCGACAGGCCAGGAGGTCTGGCGCTTCGGGGCAGAGAACTGGTTCTGGAGCAGGGCTGTAACTGCGGGGTCAAGGGTATTTGTAGGCTCCCTGGATGGTAACCTGTACGCTTTAGACAAGGACACCGGGCAGCTCCACTGGTCTGCCAAGACCGAGGGGCCTATCCTGGGCGAACCGGTGATTGTGGGAGATAGTATAGCCGTGGCCTCAGATGACAAGGATGTCCACTTGATTCGCCAGAAGGACGGTTTCGAGGAGTGGTCATACAATGTGGGAGCACCTATACGGGCACCCCTCGCCTCAGCCGACGGAATATTGTACCTTTCCACCCTGAACCGCTGTATCTGGGCCCTCAACGTAGAGCGGGGAACGGTAAAGTGGAATTGGGATACTAAAAAGAGCCAATCTGGGTGTGGTAGTTAGGGACTGACCTTTGGAAGCAATACTCTTTATCTGGAACGAAGGCATTTTAAGACCCATGCTCAACAGCCTTGTGCTGTTGTATGTATTCCTTTTTGACAACTTTGGGCTGAGCATCCTCACTTTCACAGTAATCGTGCGTGTTTTGACTCTACCGCTGACTCTTCGCCAGCTACGCCAGATGAAGTCTATGTCTCTGATTCAACCAAAGATAAAAGAGCTGCAGAAGAGGTACGAGAAGGATAAGCCGCGCTTCGCCCAGGAGCAGATGCGCCTCTATAAAGAGCACGGCATAAATCCTATAGGATGTTTAGGGCCTATGATTATCCAGTTCCCAATTTGGATAGGGCTATACCAGGCTATCATTCAGACGCTCCCTGCCAATCCTGAGTCCCTGGCGGGCCTTGCCAGACACTTATACGCCTGGCTTCCCTCCGTGAATCAGGCGGTGCCTCTTGAGAGCGGGTTTTTGTGGTTGGACCTGGCCTTTCCAGATCCCACGCCGGTGCTGCCCGTGTTGGTGGGCGTTTCCATGTGGGTTCAGCAAAAAATGACTACCCTACCTACGTCAGATCCTCGCCAAGCCCAACAGAATACGATGATGCTGTGGATGATGCCTATAATGTTCACGATTTTTTCTTTCCAATTCCCCAGTGGGCTTTCCTTTTACTGGGTCGTTTCTAACTTAGTTGGCATTGCAATACAATATTTTGTTACAGGCTGGGGTACCCTGTTTACGTCCAGCAGGATTCCGGAGCCAGTGCCCGCCGCTGTAGCTCCAATCTCAGCCGGGGAGGAAGAGAACCATGGAAGTAGTCGAAATATCAGCGAAGACAGTTCAAGAGGCCGTGGAGCTCGCCCTAAAGCAGCTAGACGCAAATCGAGAGGAGGTAGAGATAAACATCGTTAGCCGAGGAAAGACGGGCATATTCGGCATAGGAGCTGAACCGGCTCGGGTAAGGGTGACCCGCCTGGCCGAACCCAAGACTAGCTTAACCATATCTCAGGAAGTTCTGGACAAACTGCTGTCTGCTATGGGGGTTTCTGCGGTATCCCACATTGCAGCCGTCCAGAATGATGAGAGAGGGGGCCCGCTTTTTGACATTGAGGGAGAAGACTCAGCGCTCCTCATAGGGCGACGGGGTGAGACCCTCAGGTCGCTTCAATATCTGGTGAATCTCATAGTCAGCCGCCGCCTAGATGGATTCACGAAGATATCCATAGACGTAGAAGGCTATCGAGAACGACGCTACAAAGCTCTCCGTACACTGGCTATACGGGTAGCCGAGCGTGTGGAGGCTACAGGCCAATCTATAACCCTGGAGCCGATGCCTTCCAACGAGCGACGCGAGGTTCACCTGGCTCTGGAGAGCCATCCTAAGGTAACTACCCAGAGCGCCGGCCAGGGAGACGGCCGCAAGGTGACTATCCAACTCAAATAGGGGTAGCTGTAGCTTCTACCCCGATGCTGCTTACATCGGGGCCACATTTCCTTGCCGTGGGCCATATAGTGAAGGATGGGAAATCCCAGGTTGAAGGAGCCTTGCCCAAAAAGGCAGAGGCAATATTATTAGCCGCTCGTGGTGAGCTTGTCGAACCATGAGCGGCTTGCCCTTCGACAAGTCCGACTATGTCGAGACTCGCGATGAAATCGGAGCTCGTGGTGAGCGGGGTTTGTTCTTCTATTAAGAGTTTTGAGGCAAAGCCGATCGAAGGCATTTGGTTAAGAATATGAACGAATGCACGATCCAAGAATTGGCCCTGAAGCTAAAGTACCGCAAACGGGATGGGAGTAAAGCCCCTGGCTTCGCCCTGTTTCTGGGCGCTGGAGCTTCCATAGAGTCTGGCATCCCTGGAACTGCCGGGATGATGCAGGAGTTCAAAAGGAAGCTTACCGAGCGATGGGAACTTGAGGGCAAGAAAGGGAGATTTGAAGACTGGCTTAAGAAGCTGCCTACATGGAAAAAGGGTGCCAGTAATTATTCTAACTTATTTGAGGCTTACGCATCGACAGAAAGACAGAGGGTAGAGCACATCCAGAAGTTGATGGCCATGGGCAAACCGAGCTTTGGCTATTTTTGCTTGTCTCAGCTTTTGTCACAAGGGTACATAGATACGGTCATAACCACCAATTTTGATGATCTGGTCTATGAAGCGTGTGTCTCATGGACGGGAGTCAGGCCTAGAGTATATGCTTACGGCGCTTCCAGCGGGCCAGTGCGCCACGAGGCTTATAGGCCAGCCATTATCAAACTCCACGGCGACTTCCTCTATTCAGCATTGAAAAACACAGAGGCTGAGGTTGACCAGCAAGACCCCAATTTGCGTGCCGCTGTACGGCGTCTCCAGGACGAATATGAAATCATCGTAGTTGGCTATGGCGGGAACGATACCTCGATTATGAGCCTTTTTAAGGCAACTCCGCGTGACGCAGGCCTTTATTGGTGCACGCACAAGGACGGCCAACCCAATGAGCGACTCCGTGAGATCATGGGCCGCACAAACTTTTTTGAAGTCCGCACCGAGGGATTTGACAGCGTAATGGATGAGTTTCTTCATGTAGTTGGTTTTGAACTGCCGGCGTTGGAAAGTGCGATAGAAATGCAGCAACAAGCCATTGTGAAAATAGTATCGGATTCGGGTTCAAAGTATAAAGGGCAGTACATGGGGCAAGCTGAGCAACAGGTAGAACACGACTCTCTTATGCCCCTATTTCTAAAAGGCATGCAAGCACACAGCCATGGAGATTACCCGCAGGCCATCATCGAATTTCGTCGCGCGTTGGAGCAGCAGCCTGACAACCCCAGCGCCCTGGACAGCCAGGGCATCTCATTGACACTGTGCTACCTGGGCATCTCATTGACATTTGTAGGGCAATTGGACGCGGCTATAAAGGCGCTTCGTCGCGCGTTGGAGTTGCGGCCCGATGACCCTACCACCCTGAACTTATTGGGTGCCGCATTGAGGGATGCAGGACAGTTGGAAGAGGCTATCAGTGTGTGCCGGCGTTCCCTGGCACTTCGCCCCGCTAACATGAATACCCTCAATACCCTTGGTGTCGCCCTTTGCCTCGCGGGGAAGAGCAGTGACGCTCAAATAGTATTCGAGCAGGTGGTCAATTTATCCAGGGGCCGGGATGACTTGAACGCTCAAATGAACCGAATGATAGCCCTGATCGGTGTCGGCCGCCCTGCCCATGCGATTGCAACTGGCAGGGAGTTGATCGCTAAGGGGCCATCGGCGGAGTACTATTTGCGTGTGGCTTTGGGCGACCTGAAGCCTCTTGCCAAGTTGGGAATTGATGGCGCGGAGGAGTGCGTTTCCATGTTCGAGGCGGCACTAAGTAAAAAGCGGTCGTAGCCTATCTTTTCCAGAGCACGTTGCGCAGCGCCTCCACGTGGCCAGTTTGGTGTGAGATTGAAGGCGACAACAAAATGGGTTCCCAGGGCCTTGCACAAAAAGTCGAATAGAGTGGCTGATTTCGCCGCTCATGGTGAGCCTGTCGAACCAAAGCGACGAGGACTGCCGTCCACCCTTCGAGAAGCTCAGGGCGAGCGGCTCCTTTTGGCTCTCCGGCATTTTTTGTGCAAGGCTGGTTCCCAGGCTGATTTAACCTGACGGGACCCCCAATCTTTGAGCGAAAGGCTTTGGAGAGAGATGCCATTTCATACTATTACCCTTGAGAAGTCAGGCCGCGTAGCCTTAATCACTCTCAACCGTCCTGAGCACTCCAACGCTGTAAATGAGGCCATGGCTCAGGAGCTAAGAGAGGCATGCCAGGCCGTAAACGAGGACGATGAAATCCGTGTAGTTATCCTTACTGGCGCCGGCGAAGCCTTTTGCCGGGGCAGCGAGCTAAACCTGCACCGTAGAGAAGAAACCACGGGCAGCTCTCTTGATACTATGATTAAACGACACCGAGTCGCCGACGCTGTCGCCAAGGTAGAGAAGCCCACCATCGCTGCCCTTAACGACGATGCTTTAGGCCAGGGGTTGGAGTTGGCTTTAGCCTGTGATCTACGCATCGCTCAGGGGGAAGCCCGTTTGGGCTTGACCCAGGTGAAAGAGGGCCTGATACCCTGGGATGGTGGCACTCAGCGTCTGCCCCGACTGGTTGGCCGCGCCAGGGCCATGGAGCTGCTGTTGACCTCCCGAATCGTAGAGGCCGAGGAAGCCCTCAGCATGGGCCTGGTTAACCAGGTAGTGGAGAATGCTTTGGCGCAATCTAAAGAGGTGGCCTCGGCCATAGCCCAGCATGCACCTATCGCCGCCAGATATGTAAAGGAAGCCATCCTTAAAGGTCTGGGACTGACTTTAGATCAGGGCCTCCGGCTGGAGGCTGATTTGAACTTCTTGCTACACAGCACCGAAGACCGGCCAGAGGGCATTCGCTCCTTCCTGGAGAAACGCAGGCCAGATTTCAAGGGGAGATAGTTCCACCACCTAGAGAAGCTCTACTCCGGGCCAAGCCCAAGACAGAGGCACTGAATAGGAATGTTTGATACAGTCATCTATGAAAAGCGAGAGGGCGTAGCGCATCTAATCCTCAACCGGCCCAGGGTCATCAACGCCTATAACATGCAGATGCGGGACGACCTGTACCAGCTCTTGGAGGCAGTGAGAGATGATCCAGAGGTAGGCGCAGTAATTTTGAGAGGCGCAGGAGAGAGGGGCTTTTGCGCCGGGGCCGACCTGACGGAATTTGGGAGCGCTCCTTCCCAGGCCATCGCTCGGCAAGTAAGATGGGAGAGAGACGTATGGGGTCTTTTTTTGAGCACCTCCAAGCCGCTGATCGCCGCCCTGCACGGTTTTGTCCTGGGTTCCGGGGTTGAGATGGCTCTCTTGTGCGACATACGAATCGCCTCGGAGGACGCCATTTTCGGAATGCCGGAGGTCGCTCTAGGCATGATACCAGCCGCAGGAGGTACTCAGACCCTTCCCAGGGCAGTAGGGTCAGCTCACGCCTTGGATGTGCTCTTGACCAACCGTCGCTTGAATGCCCAGGAATCGTTAAATCTGGGTCTGGTCAATAAGGTCGTAGCCAGAGAGAGGCTATTGAGGGAGGTGGGATCTATAGCCACATACCTGAGTCATCAACACTCGGATGCATTGGCTTCCGCCAAAGAGGCCGTCAACATTGGCATGGACCTGTCATTGGATGAGGCGTTGAAACTGGAGGAGCATCTCGCCTTGAAACTACTATACAAAAGAAGAACTGTCCAGTAGGCTGATGAAAAAAGGGGAGTGCAGAGGGACGAATACCCTTTGCCAGGAGTCCCGATTTCATCGGGATACAAACTCTCTCCCCTTCCTGGTCAGGAAGGGGGCCAGGGGGATGGTCGTCCCGACCAGTCGGGATTCAGCACCCTTCTGGACCTCACGAAAGTGATATAATACTTAACGCTTTTTACAGTGATAAATCGCATAATCTAAACCACAAGAGGGAGAGATATGAATACTACCGAGTTTCTTACCATTTCTGCTGCCATAGTCCCAGATAGGCTCGCCCTGATATTTGAAAAAAACAGGATTACCTACCAGGAGCTTCAGAACCGTGTGAACAGACTGGCCAATGCCCTTTCGGAGCTAGGTGTAGAGAAGGGTGACCGGGTGGCCATACTCCAGGTAAACTGCAACGAGCATATTGAGGGCTACTTCGCCACTGCCAAGCTCGACGCCATTTATGTGCCCCTTAATTTCCGAGCAAGAGCCGAGGAGTTGACTTTCATGCTCAACAGCTCTGAGCCGAAGGTCGTGCTGGCCGGAGAGCGCTACGTAGAGATGGTAAAAGGTATCGCAGGAAAGCTCAAGTCCGTCAAACATTACATAGCTCTGGAGAAGCCCCAAGAGGGCTGGCAATACTACGACGACCTCCTGAAGAAAGCCTCGGATGAGGAGCGATTCCCCACCGCTGATGATGAGGACCTCACGGTGCTGATGTACACAGCGGGGACAACCGGCTTTCCCAAAGGAGTGATGCTCTCTTATAACAGCTTCTCCTCGTACATCCTGAACAACGTCTCCCCGCCAGACCCCGAGGCAGAGGAGAAGAACATCCTCACGGTGCCTCTATACCATATTGCCGGGATGCAGGCCGTCATGGCTGCTATCTACGGTGGCCGCACCCTTATCATTCAGAGACAATTTGAGGCCAAAGAGTGGATGGAGCTGGTACAGCAAGAACGAGCTAACCGGGCGATGATGGTTCCCACCATGCTCAAGATGCTCATGGATGACCCGGATTTCAAGAAGCACGATCTGTCCAGTCTGGAGGTAATCACCTACGGCGCCGCGCCTATGCCCTTAGAGGTCATTAAGCGAGCTATCCAGATGTTCCCCGGCACCCGCTTCATCAACGCCTTCGGCCAGACAGAGACGGCTTCGACCATCACCATGTTGCCCCCAGACGATCACGTGATGGCAGGCTCGCCAAAAGAGATAGAGAAGAAGCTGAAGCGCCTATCGTCTATCGGTAAGCCTCTGGACGACATTGATGTGCGCATTGTGGACGAAAATGGTAACAACGTATCTCCGGGGGTCGTGGGAGAGATCGTAGCCAGGGGACCTCGGCTGATGAAGGGATATTGGAAGATGGAGGACGCAACTTCCCAGACCATGAAGGGCGGTTGGCTATACACCGGAGACCTGGGGTACTGGGACGAGGATGGCTATATCTTCCTGGCCGGCAGAGCCAAGGACTTTATCAAGCGTGGTGGAGAGATGATCTCACCGGAGGAGGTGGAGCAGGTGCTGCGCTCGCACCCCGCCATAGATGACGCCGCTATCATCGGGGTGCCAGACCTGGACTGGAGTGAACGGGTAAGGGCGGTGGTAGTGCTCAAGATGGGCATGTCTGCTACAGAGCAGGAGATCATCGAGTATTGCCGAAAGCGTCTGTCTAGCTACAAGAAGCCCGAGTCGGTGGTCTTTACCCAGGAGCTACCTTATAACCCCATGGGCAAGGTCCTCAAGCGTGTGCTGCGTGAGCAGTACAATCAGCCTATAGTAACAAGCTGACAAATCTTATCTCTCATGTATAAGAGGCTAGCCTGCCCAGAACGGAAGGCTAGCCTAATTTGATCCCCATCTGTTTAACTGGGCTGGGCGGAGTCCGAATAGGGTCTGATCTAGTTCTGAATAATTAGTGACAGTGGTAAAGTGTCACTATACGGAAGCTTTGCACAAAAAGTACAGATGTCATTCTGAAGGAGCGAAGCGACTGAAGAATCTAGGCGTTTCGCAGTCCTTCGCCGCTTTGGTTCGACAGGTTCACCACGAGCGGCGAAATCAGCCGCCCATTCTCGCTAGAGCCTCCTTGACCTTTTCTACCTTGTCTGCCGACATCCATGTGGTCCACACGTTCTCATAGTTCTTCAGGTAGTAAACGGCCGCCTTGTCCCACTTGCCCTGAATGTCATTCACCTCAGCCCACCCAAGGACCTTATTGAGGGAGTCCACGGTAAACTCCATTTTTCTTAACAACTCCACCACGTCGGGGGCCTTCTCAGGAACGCTCTTATGGACAGTGACGGTTATGGGCTCGGCCGAGAAGGCGCAGGCCTGCTTGGGCCTGTAGCTCTTGTCGAACTGTCCCTTGCTCACCTCGGCCCAGCACCCCTCAGTCCAAGCAGGCTCCTCTATGTAATACCAATCGTAGAGACCCAACAGGGAGGTGGGCGACCAGTAGTAGCCGAAGACAGGAGTGCCAGCCTTTACGGGGCCTACCAGGGCAGCTATCATAGCCCCCGCGCTGCCGGGGTTGATGGCATTGTAGTACTTGTCCAGCCCGTAGCCCTCCAGCTTGGCGCGGTTGATCTCGGCGCACTGCCAGCCGACGATGCAGTTGATGAAGGCCCCCTTGCTGGGGTTCTCTGGGTCCTTGAAGAGGGCGACGACCTCCGGACGCTTCAGGTCCTCGACCGTCTTGATGCTGTATTTCTCGGCTATAACTCTAGGGACTATCCAAGGCTGAGGAGGCCCCTTGTAAATCATCCCAAGGTCAACGATGTTCCCCGAGGCTGTCTCTTTGTTATACCACTCCAGGTAGTACTGGGGCCAGGTATCCATCATGACGTCAACGTCCCCTTTAGCCAGGGCGACCTGACTCACAGGCGTTGTCATCACTACCTCCTCGACGGGGTAGCCGTAGGCACTTTCAATAATGATCTTGGCGATGGCGTTCTCGATCCACATCTGCTCGCTCTGCAAGTCCACAAGCTTGAGGGTGGGTTTCGGGGCAGGCGCCGCCGTTGGCTCCGCACCACCGCCACAGGCCCCGGCGATGAGCGCCACCCCCGCAAGTGCAATGAGCAGCATCATCGGTAGCTTCCATACATGAAACCTCATAGTCAACCTCCTTTGATCTCGTTGTGTAGGTTGTGCCGGAATCCGGCACCCAGGTTCCGCACTGTCGTCTGCTGTTTTCGTTTGACTCACCTCCCTTCGATTACTATGGTTCCGTGCCATGGGGCACGCCCATGCACGAGATGGCCGGGCATCGCTGGCAACAGGATCGACCCCCTACCCAGCAGCGCGCCTTGCTGGCTGTCTGGACTTGGAGAAGCCCTGGGTGATTCGGTCCAGGATGATGGCCATGATGACGATGCCGATGCCTCCCAGGAGGCCACGACCGACCTCCAGGCGTGCGATGCCGTTTAACACCTCTATTCCCAGTCCCGGGGCACCGATCATGGAGGTGACAACTACCATGCCCAGGGCCATCATGATGGTCTGGTTCAGGCCCGCCATTAAAGTGGGCAGCGCCAGCGGCAACTCCACCTTGAAGAGCACCTGGGTACCAGTGGCTCCAAAGGCCCGGGCTGCCTCTATGATACTGGAATCCACCTGTCGGATACCCAGGTTGGTTAAGCGGATGATTGGTGGCACAGCGTAGATTACGACTGCAATAACCCCCGGTACCTTTCCGATGCCGAACAGCATGATGACTGGTATCAGGTAGACAAAGCTGGGCATAGTCTGCATAAGGTCGAGAACCGGCCGTATGACGGCGTCGGCGCGGTTGCTCTTGGCCATGGCGATGCCCGTAGGGATCCCCAGGGCCACGGCCAGCACCGTGGAGGTGATGACGATGGTGAGTGTAATCATGGCGAGGTTATAGAGCCCGAAGGCCGCCATTAGTACCACCATGCCGGTGGCCAGCAATGCGAAGACTCGTCCTGTCATCCGGTAAGCCACTAGGGCGACGACACCCGTCACCAGCCACCACGGCAACCCCATTAACCACTTCTCCAGGGGAAGAATGAGATAATGCAACAAGGTGACGTTAAATGCGCGAAGTGCGGTATCCCAGTTCACCACCATCCAGTCCACCCCGCGGTCCACACCCCTGGCGACCGTTGCACCTATCAGCAAGCCTTCCGGGACCTCTGCGGCGCGGCCAAAGTTGAACAGGCTGCCCACGAGGAGGGCAATCCCAAAGAGCCACACCCACTTGGGCAATGCGAGCAGCGCCTGCAATGGCGCCGCCACTGGCTGCAAAAGACTGCCCTCTGTGATTCTTAGGAGCGTGCTCCAGCCTCTTCTCGTCTCGTTGGCAGAAGTGCCGGTTGTTGGGGATTGCTCAGATTCAACAATTAGAGTTTCACGTAGTTGAGCCATGATGACCTATCCTCCTTTCTGGGTTTGACCTAAGGCCGCAGGCTGCCCGGCCTTGGAAGCGAGAGTCACTTCACGAACCGAGGCACGGTGAACCTCGCCCACAAGCTCGTCATCGGCCCCGACCACAGGAAGGACTTCTATACGCCAGTCATAGTCCAGCAACTGGGCAAGCAGTGCCTCAATGGTGGAATCCGCCGACACCACTATGGGCGGTTCTTGCATCAGATGCTTGATCGATGCTACCCCGTTCTGGGCCGCCTCAGCTATTGCCCGACCGGTGACGACACCCATAAGGCGTTCGTCCCTATCCACCACGAAGGCAAGCTCCTCTTTTGCCTCCCCCATCTCGTGCAGCACCACCCTTGGGCCTTGCCAGTCGTACACACGGAGGGTGGGCGGGGTCATTATGGAGCGCACGGGCAGCACTGCAGCTTTGCGTACGTCCCTGGTAAACTCGCTGACGTACTCGTCAGATGGTGTGGCGACGATCTCCTCAGGCGTCCCGATCTGCACTATGGCCCCATCGCGCATAATGGCGATCCGGTTTCCCAGCTTGAGAGCCTCATCTAGGTCGTGGGTAATGAAGACGATGGTCTTTTTTATTCGCTCCTGGAGCTTCATCAGCTCATTTTGCATATCTCGCCGGATCAGCGGGTCCAGCGCGCTAAATGGCTCGTCCATCAGCAGGATCTCGGGGTCGGCTGCAAGAGCCCGCGCCAGCCCAACCCGTTGCTGCATGCCACCGCTCAACTCGTAGGGCATGTTGTGCTCCCAGCCCTCCAGACCCACGGCCTGAAGCACCTCTAGGGCGCGATCGAGCCTGGTTCGCTTGTTGATGCCCTGGGCCTCCAGGCCGAAGGCAACATTGTCTAAGACGCTGCGATGGGGCAGCAAGCCGAACCTCTGAAACACCATGCCCGCCTTCTTGCGGCGGAACTGGATGAGGCGCTTTCCGCTGTACTCAAGGATGTCCTCTCCATCCACTAGGACATGCCCTTGGGAAGGCTCGACAAGTCTGAGGAGGCAGCGTACCAACGTGGACTTGCCGCTCCCAGAGAGCCCCATGACCACGAAGGTCTCGCCCGCCGCAACGTCAAAGGTGGCGTCTCGCAAAGCGATGACATGTCCCGTTTCCTTTTGGACCTCGGCGCGGCTTTTGCGCCGCCAGTCGGACTTTAGTATGTAATCCGCGTGTGGGCCAAAGACCTTCCACAGGGATCGGATTGAGAGTTTTTGTGTTGAACTAGGCATATCACCTCCTCGTTGTCCGAAACTTTCCGCCGAGTTTGAGGTGTATTAGGATAAACCCCAAGGGCAGCCAAATTATGCAAGTGGCTAAAGGCCTCTATCCCCCAGAAAAGGGGGACATTTGGCCAGCTCCTACCCCCTGGGTAAAGACATGCCACAGAGACTCGAAGCGCCCACTGGTGGGCAACTCGGTCTCCGCGAAATGCCGGAGTGTAACGGTCGCCTGCACAATGCCAAAAAAGACAAGCGCCGCAGCATCACCATTGATAGCCGGATTGATCTCCCCGGCCCCTATCCCCTCTACCACGAGCGCTTCTACCATTCTGAGATACCGCTCGATGACGGCCCTCATCCTCTGCCGAAGCTGGCTATCGCCATTAAGCAACACCTCGCTTATGACGATGAAGGACACACCGCGTCGTCGTTCGGTGTAAGAGATGTGGGATCTTAGCATTCGTTCCAGCTTCTCCAGGGGCGATCCACCCTTTTCTTGCGCCTCCTCCAGGGTTTGGAATAGCGTCTCCTCGATTTCGTCTATTAGGCCAACAAGGATGTCGCGTTTGCTGCCGAAATGGCGGTACAACGCTCCCTCGCTAACGCCTATAGCGCGGGACAGGGTCTTGGTGGTCAGGCCTTCCATGCCATGGGTAGCCACTATCTGGCGTGCTACCGAAAGAATTTCCTGGTTTCGGGACATTTTTGACCTCTGCACATTGGCTCCGTAGTAAAGATTTACTTACTTTCCTGTTTCATTGTAACACCTCATCCGCCAAAAGTCAACCCTTTGTACTCGTCCAGCAGATTAGGGTCATTATTCAAAATGCCTCTAATCATTTTGAACTAGTGCTTAGTTGGCTAAATCCTTATACGTCCCTCCCACCCGCCGAGGGTGGGTGGGAATGTCAAGGTATTTCTGCAAGCAAGTACTAGAACTCATCCCGAAATGAGTTTTTGTACCCATACCTGAAGGCGAGGGCATCATGCCACACCCTTATGGTTACAAACTATATAAGTTATCTAGGCCACAATAGTGTCTGAGCTCAGACGAACCGGATGCGAGATTATGGAACTCTGCAAGTACTTGCTGTCGAAAGAGGCGGAAATCATCACACCAGGGATGGGCGTGAGAAGCGCCAAACTCCCTGGCCATAGGCTTGATAACTACAGAAAAGCTCCATCCTCCAACTCCGGCCTCCAGGAATACGGCCACCCCTGCCGCCAAGAGAACCCACCAGCCATAGTAAACGCCTTTGGGGAAGAATAATCTCATCCTATCCTGCCCTCAGACCATCAAGTTGCCCTGTGGGTGCTTTGTGGACGTACCAGGCTCGGGCTTTCCTTATAGAAGGGCATGGCTACCAGCAAATCCCACCTTCGGCACCAACTCTGCGGTTCTGCTGAAGTCTCGTCAAGTACTTCAGAGGAAGAAAGACCTGAGGAAGGCGAATCTGCTTAATGGAGCTGAATGGATGCCTTCGGGCGACCCCTTCAGTTGCCTTGTGGCCTGCGACTATCAATTCCTGAAGATACTCTCCTGGGATTAGCGCACATCATCCCTGCTGGAGCATCTGAAATACTTTACCTTCCGTTTTGATAGCCGGAGCTATGATAAGCTCGGCGTTGTGCATATCACGGATGGTGAAGGCCCCTACCATGCCCATAGAAACCTGTAGGGCGCCGATTAGATTTTGGGTGCCATCGGATACCGAGGAGGGGCCAAGAAGAATTTGTCTCAGGCTTCCCTTTGTGCCTACTCTGATACGGGTGCCTCGGGGTAGGGCGGGATGGGTAGCTGCCATACCCCAGTTATAGCCTTGGCCAGGAGCCTCTTTGGCCTGTGCTAACGGTGTTCCTAGCATGACGGCGTCAGCTCCAGAGGCGAAGGCCTTGCACAAATCTCCTCCCGTTCGGATACCCCCATCAGTAATGACGGAGACGTAACGTCCAGTACGCCGATAGTTCTCCTCCCTGGCCTCAGCGCAGTCCAGCGTGGCCGTTACCTGGGGCACCCCCACGCCTACCACCTCCCGAGTGGTACAGGCAGCTCCAGGCCCCACGCCAACCAGAATGCCGTGAATTCCTGTCTCCATTAGCTCCAGGGTTGCATCATATGATACGCAATTGCCTACTATCACCGGCGCTTTCACCGTCTCTAGAAGCTCTGAGAATATCAGCCCCTTGTAGCTTTTCGAGATGTGGCGAGCTGTGGTAACCGTGGACTGCACCACCAGAATGTCCGCCCCAGCCTCCATGGCTATGGGAGCCAGTCGTTTAGTGCTGGCGGGAGTAATGGCAACGGCGCATCTAGCGCCCTTCTCTTTAATCTGCCTCACTCTCTCGCCTATCAAGTTATCTCTAATCGGTTCCGAATAAATCTTCTGGAGAAGGGCTGTTAGCTCCTGGGGACTAGCCTGGGCAACCTGGCAAAGAACCTCATCGGGGTCTTCATACCTGGTCTGAACCCCCTCTAGATTCATTACCGCCAGGCCTCCTAACTTATCCATATCAAGGGCAAAGGCTGGCGATACAACGGCATCCATAGCCGACGCCAGGACAGGCAGAGGGAAGGTTACCTCGCCAATAGTAAACTCGATGTTAGCCTGATCAGGATTGATAGTGACTACCCCTGGAGCGATGGCCACTTCATCGAAGCCGTAGGTCCGCCTGATCTCCTTAAACTGAGGCACTGACATCACTCACCTTCTCCTAATGTTTGGCGAGACTATAGCAAAGGCGCTGTACAAAGTCAAGGGAACAGGGCAATCGCATATTAAACAGAATTTAATACAAGTGCTAGTATTGAGGTCATCTAGGAAAGGAGGAAGGAGGGATGACCTTGAGAGAAGATGGAGTGGGAAGGATACGGAGTTATTTTGAGGAACTGGAAGACCCCCGA
>JACQTT010000086.1 GCA_016210665.1 Chloroflexota bacterium
ATCAGGCCGACGCCTGGGACGAGGACGATGAAGTCGTCCAGGTGGAGATAAAGAAACCATTGGACAAGGTGATTCCCGTCCGGCTCTCGGCGGAAAAGTGGGAGGAGTTGAGAAAAGAGGCACGAGAGCTTGGCATCGGGCCGACCACCCTTGCCCGCATGTGGATACTGGAGCGGTTGCACCAAAGGACAAAGGCAGGGGTTTAGCCCAGGGAGCTCACAACCTCAAATGTGCCATGATCTCTCATTGATCTCGCTATATGAATCCTAATTATATCCCACAGCAGGGTTCGCTGCGCCGTTAGATCCGGGGAGCGTTTACAGTATCTACTGTGGCAGGATGGAAGCGGCTGCGAATAAAAACGTCTATTGTTGCCGCGCACAACTTAGGCACCTGCCTTAGGAATCTGGATATCTAACTGCCGACATATCTTTCTGGCTAAGAGAAATTCGATCTCGCGATGTCTAGGGATAGTAGCGATACGCTCATTCTCTGGATTCAGGAATACCGAATGCCTGGCTCCCTCGCGGTGGAGAAGACATCCTTCTTTTGTCAGGTGATTAACAAGCTCACGACGTTTCAAAGTGCTATATTTGAACTTGGATCTTTCTCTTCAGGGTTTTGCTGGCTACTCCCTTGGATCCCAGTTCCTGCCGAGTTTCCAGTATGAGCAGCACCGATTCTTTCAGGTTTTGTTCTACCTCTTTGATAGTCCTCCCCTGGCTAAAAGCCCCGGGAACTGCGTCTACCCACCCGATGTACCACTTATCACGCTTCTCGATAGTAGCTTCAAATGTTTGCTCCATGCTTTAGCCTCCTTGCATGCAATTTTACCATACACCAGCCGTAAACCTAAATCTATTGCCATCCCTTCCTTTCGTGCCTCCCGCAGCGTTTAGCCTAAGCCAGCGCAGCTTTACCTTATCCCACACTAGTACGCCTGCGCCGTTAGCCCGTGGGGAGCCAGCGCCTTGAGCATCCCAACCCTTCTATTAGCCACTCAAGCCATTGACATGGCTTATAGTCCATATTAACATACGTATATGGGCCGTCTAGAGACAAAGCCTCTGCTCCTTACCGTTTCCCTCTCTTTCCTCCTCGCCCTTGCCAGCGCCTGTGGCCATGCCGACACTCCAGGCACTAAGACGGTTCGCATAGGCATTGTGCCCAAAGAAAGCCCAGAGAAGACGGCCCAGGACTTTGAAGCCTTTGTTCAATACCTCAGAGACGAGACGAGGCTGGACATCCAGTATTTCGTTCCTACTGACTACACCGCCGTCGTGGAGGCGATGGCTGCTAAAAGGATAGAGGTATCCTACTTTGGCGCCCTTACCTATGTTCAGGCGTCTAACAAGGTCCCCGTCCATCCCTTTGTGAAGGGAGTCATAGGCGGGTCATCCGAGTACCACAGCGTGATGATCACCACTAAAGAAAGCTCGATAAAGAGCATTCAGGAAGTGAAGGGCCACACCCTAGCCTTCGGCGATGTGAGCTCGACTTCGGGGCATCTGATACCCCACAAGGCCCTTCTGGCTGCAGGCGTTGATCCCGACCGGGACCTGAAGGAGTCACCCTTTTACACCGGCGCCCACAACGCCACAGCCCTGGCTGTCTATAACGGCAAGGTGGAAGTGGGAGCTGTAGAAGAGCCTGTCCTCGTAAACATGGCAGCAATTGGCCTTATAGATATGTCCCGCCTCAGGGTCATATGGCGCTCCGAGCCCATCCCCCAGTATCCCTGGGTTATCCGAGATGACGTCCCCACAGAGATAGAGGAAGCTCTAAAGAGGGCTTTTCTAAATGCTCCTAGAGAGGTGATTCCTCCCACCGTTGCCGAGGGCTTTGTCGGTGCCTCTGCCGATGACTACCTAGAAATCAGGCGTGCCGCCGAGGAACTGGGACTCGCTGGGATAAGACGGTGATACAAGCTGAGGGGCTTTCCAAGGAGTTCGCCAACGGAGTCCAAGCCCTCCAACAGTTGAGACTCAGCATACGCGAGGGAGAGATGGCAGCCCTATTAGGGCCCAGCGGAGCCGGAAAGACAACGCTATTACGCCTTCTCAATGGAGCCCTCAGACCTACATCCGGGCAGTTGGCGGTGCTGGGACATGACATCTCTACCCTAAACGGCCGAGACCTTAGAGAGTTGCGACGAAGGGTCGCCTTTATACCCCAGAGCTTCCACGTAGTTCCCCGTCTCTCTACCATTCATAATGTTCTCATGGGCAGGTTGGGCCAATTGCCCACCATCCCCTCTCTTGTAAACCTGATCCATCCCTCCAAAGCTGAACTTCTCCGAGTATTCCATGCCTTAGAGGCGGTGGACTTGGTGGACAAGGCTGAGGAGCCAGCCGAGGTGCTAAGCGGAGGCCAGCAGCAAAGGGTGGCCATCGCCCGAGCGCTAATCCAAGAACCTGAGATTGTCCTGGCGGACGAGCCTGTAGCCTCGGTGGACATCGCAACTGCGACTGATGTTATCAACATGCTTCTAAGGCTCAACTCAACCCAAGGTATGACGGTATTAGTCAGCCTCCATCAAGTCCATCTGGCGTTGAAGCACTTCCCTCGCATCATAGGCCTGTCCCAAGGTCGCCTAGTTTACGACGGACCTCCTGACGAGCTCAGGACAAAAGACCTCTATCAGCAAGGAGAAGACGAAGGAGATGAAAAGAGGACAGTATTCGAGTCCCTCTATCCGAACCATCCCTCAACGACACTTTAACAGGCTCAGTCTGGCTTTAACTATAGGGGTGGTTGGCATTATCATTGCCAGCGTCTACGGAACTCGGTTCAATCCTTCGGAACTCCTCAGCCCCAGTAGCCTGGACGCTGCGAGAGACTTCATTGGAGGGTTCTTTCCTCCCAATCTAGACCCTACCTTCCTTAACGTCACCCTTCGGATGGCCATGAAAACCATGGAGATATCCATTGTAGGGACAGCCCTGGCCGTGGCGTTCGCCTTTCCCTTGGCCTTTTTTGCCACGAGCTATCGAGGTGAGGAGCAGTCGCGCCGAAGTCAAGGAACTGTGGCCTGGGCACAGATGTGGTCATTATTCTACCTGTCTCGCCTGATATTGAACATTTTCCGAGGAATTCCTGAGCTGGTCTGGGCATTGTTATTCGTAAGCCTGGTAGGGCTGGGAGCCGTTCCAGGAATCCTGGCTATAGCTACTCATGCCACCGGTACCCTGGGCAAGCTCTACGCAGAAACCTTTGAGGCGGCGGATCAGCGCCTGATAGAGACCGGCAGGGCAACAGGGGCAAATAACCTTCAGGTCTTGGGTTATGTAATATTGCCTTCTTCTCTCCCCATACTCCTCTCCCACACCCTGTACCGGTGGGAGTGCAATATGAGGGCCGCGGTGATCCTTGGCTTTGTTGGGGCTGGAGGCATTGGGAATCTGTTGGTAATCAAGCTGAAGCTCTTCCAGTACCAAGACCTGGCAACGTTGATCATGGCTACCATTGGCCTGGTCATATTGGTGGATCTGGTCAGCCAGTTAGTAAGGGGGCACGTCCTCGACCCAGAGGGCAGGCGGTTCTTCCTGTCTGGTCTGCGCTAGCGTAGCGTCACACAAATGAGGATGCATTAAGCTCACCCTCTCCCAAGGGCATATACCTCACCCCCTAATATCCCCCTCTCCTTGCAGGAGAGGGGGATAAGGGGTAAAACCCCTCTGCACTTCCCTTTCCTCGTCGGAGCCGTCCCGCCTTTAGAAGGGACGGTATCGGTTGGCGATGGGCATACGACGGTCGCGCCCGAAGTTGCGAGGCGTGATCTTGACGCCTGGGGGCGACTGGCGGCGCTTGTACTCGCTGCGATCCACCATGGTAACGACTCGCTTGACAGTCTCCTTGTCAAAACCCATGGCCAGCATCTCATCAAAGGTACGGTCTTGTTCCACATAAGCCTGGAGGATGGGATCCAGCAACGAGTAGGGTGGCAGGGAATCTTCATCCTTCTGGTTTGGCTTTAGCTCGGCACTAGGCGGCTTTTCAAAAACGCTCATGGGTATGACGGGCTTGTCGCCCTGGGTGTTGCGGTACTCAGCCAACTCATATACCAGGGTCTTAGGCACATCCTTTATCACGGCAAAGCCTCCCGCCATATCCCCATAAAGGGTAGCATAGCCGGCGGCCATCTCGCTCTTGTTCCCTGTAGTTAGCACCAGCCAGCCAAACTTGTTAGAGATAGCCATCAGTATATTGCCCCTTATGCGAGTCTGAACGTTCTCTTCCGCTACACCGGGCTCCGTCCCCTCAAAGTAAGGAGCAAGGGTATTGAGGTAGGCAGTGTGGACCTCTTCTATGGGGATAGTCCATAGCTCAATGCCCAGGTTATCGGCCAGCGCCCTGGCGTCCGCATTGCTCTCCTCCGAAGTGTAGCGAGATGGCATAGCGAAGCCTATGACGTTCTTCTCACCCAGGGCATCGGCGGCAACACAGGCCACCAGGCTGGAGTCAATGCCCCCAGAGAGGCCAATAAGCACCTTGCGGAATCCACATTTCTGTAAATAGTCCCGGGTGCCGGTTACTAGAGCGGCATATACCTCACCCACTGGTCCGTATATCACCGGCTTACGAGGGGGAAGAGACGGCTTGGAGTCCATGAGGACAAATTCAGAGATACGCACCAATTCGGCGGTGCCAATCTGGTCCAGAATGGAGGGCTTGTCTTTGCGAGGACGAGAGTCTCGCAAACGGGATCGGAAAACGGCCTCTATATCGAGGTCTGCAGCTATCAACTCCTCTTGAAACTGACTTCCCTGGGCTATGAGCCGGCCGGTCTGGTCGAAGACCATGCTGCCGCCGTCAAAGACAAGCTCATCCTGCCCTCCGACCAGATTTACGTAGCACACGAACAGCTCATTGTCCGACGCTCGCGTGGACAGCATCTTCTCCCTGAACGTCCTTTTGCCTGCGTGGTATGGCGAACCATTGATGTTGATGATCACCTCGGCACCGGCAGCCCGTTGGACCGCCGTAGGGCCGATAGCATACCAGATGTCTTCACAAATGTTCACACCTACGCTGATCCCATTGATGACATATACAGGACACACTCTACCTGCCTTGAAGTAGCGGTCCTCATCAAATACACCGTAGTTGGGTAGATACAACTTGTGATAAACGCCTACCAGCTGACCATCATAGGCTATGGCGGCAGCGTTATAAATGTCTGAATCTGCATCCGCAAAACCCACTACCACAGCAATGCCCTGGGAGTATGCCGCCACCTCTTTCATCAGGCGGATGTTATCCTCGACGAACTGGGGTTTCAAGAGCAGATCCTCGGGAGGATAACCAGGAATGGCCAGCTCAGGAAAGGCTACCAAATCAGCACCCAGGGAGCGGGCTTCATCAACAAACGCCTTTATCCTGCGGACATTCCCCTCCAGGTCGCCCACGGTGGCATTCATCTGAGCCAAGGCCAAACGAAAGATGCGCATACCTACGTCTCCGCTTAGAGATCATTCTCTGCTAAAGCATAAGTATAGCACAGGGCAGAATACTTGCGCTGGCGGCACATAAGCAGCAACAGGCATCACTAATGCCACGACTCTTGAGCAGAGCAGCGTGAGGCTTAGTGAGTAATCCTCAAGCGGAAGGCGAATCTTCTAAGCATCCCAGTAGAGGAAGAACTCCCACGGATGCGGGCGCAGGCGGACGGGGTCAACCTCGTTCTTGCGCTTGTAGTCTATCCACGCCTCAATGACGTCTGGAGTAAAGACACCACCCCGAAGAAGGAAGTCGTGATCCCGCTCTAAGGCATCCAGGGTTTCCTGGAGAGAGCCAGGAACCTGACGTACCTTGGCTGCCTCCTCAGGAGGCAACTCATAGATATCTTTGTCCATGGGTTCTCCTGGGTCGATCTTGTTGATGATGCCGTCCATGCCCGCCATAAGCATAGCAGCAAAGGCGAGGTAGGGATTGCACGTCGGGTCCGGAGGGCGAAACTCCACCCGCTTGGAAGCTGGAGTCTTCTCATACACAGGGATTCTCGCCGCTGCGCTGCGGTTTCGCTGGGAATATGCCAGGTTGACGGGGGCCTCGTAACCCGGCACCAGACGGCGGTAGGAGTTGGTGGAGGGTGCAATAATGGCCAGCAGTGCGGGCGCATGCTTGAAGAGCCCCCCTATGTAGTACAGACCCATCTGGCTCATAAGGGCATAGCCTTTGGGATCATAGAAGAGCGGTTTACCGTCCTTCCACAGGCTCTGGTGGACGTGCATACCGCTTCCATTATCACCAAACAGAGGCTTGGGCATAAAGGTAGCCGTCTTGCCGTGGGCCTTGGCGACGTTTTTCAAAACATACTTGTGCAGCATTACATGATCAGCCTGGCGAACAAGGGTGCCAAAACGCATACCGATCTCCCCTTGACCCGCCGTGGCTACTTCGTGGTGATGGACCTCTATATCAATGCCACACTCCATCATCTTTAGCGCTGCCTCGGAGCGTATATCCTGAAGGGTATCCACAGGAGGAACGGGGAAGTAGCCCTCCCTGGCGCGAGGGCGATGTCCCAGGTTTGGCTTGCCACTATCCTGACCAGAGTTCCACATACCCTCATCCGAGTCTATGAAGTAGTAGCCGGAATGAATATTTTGGTCGAAACGGATGCCGTCAAAGATAAAGTGCTCAAGCTCAGGCCCCCAATAGCTGATGTTGGCGATGCCGGTGCTTTTGACGTAAGCCTCGGCCTTCTTGGCCACGTAACGAGGGTCCCTTGGGTAGGGGCCCCCTGTACCTGGGTCTAGAATATCACAGAGAAGACTCAGCGTGGGAATCTTATAGATTGGATCCACAAAGGCGGTGGCAGAGTCTGGCAGCAGCATCATATCGCTCTCGTTAATGTGCTGGAAGAGGCGAATAGAGGACCCGTCGAACCCCGTCCCATTTTGAAAGAGCTCTTCTGTAAGTATCTTTGTTGGAACGCTCTTATGCTGAAGGGTACCTAGTAGGTCGGTGAACTTAAAGTCAATTATCTGGATACCCTTCTCCCTACAGAGGTTAATGACATCCTGGGGGGTCATGGAGCCTTCCTCGGCTTTGCGGGAGCGACTCCTGCTGGGATTTCTAGCCATTTATCTCCTCCTTATACAATTCGCAACAATACAGTGTAGTAGTGAAATGTTTCAAATCTGTTAACAAGCTATTGCATTCGTGTTACAGGTTCATAATTGGATTAACAAGGCTCACTACGGTTTCGACGCGTCTGGCTAGCCTGTTTCTGGTTGACATGCAGGTCTGTGACATATAACCTTAGAAAGAAGCTAGTTTAATAGTTTGCCACTCCTATAGAGAAAACACAATGGACACCGAGGGCGAGTTGGTCAGCAAAGACAACGGCATCCCAAGCGAGGATAACCGTATATTAAGCAAAGCTAGAGAGCAGATGGGCCAAGAAGAGCCATATTGGGCTTTGGGGGAGACGGTCGAGTCTCAGACAGATAAGCCTGAAACAACCTCGGCCTATATGGGCGAAGCGGGAGAGAGGGCTGACGAGGAGCTGGAAAAAGCGCAGACAATTAGAAAAGCGGCGATTCAACTAAGATTGCAGGCGCAGGAGTATCTGGAGCAGGCCGAGGCCATACGGCAGGAGATAGAGAAGATGCGTCACCAGGCCCGTCGGTCCCTGGCCGAGGCGATGGGCCTCAGAGAGGAGACTCAGAGAATGAAGGAGATAGCCCGCAAGCAAGCGGAAAGAGAAGCTGAAGAGATAAAGCGCCGCGCCGCCGATGAAACAGCCTTGGCCTTGAGCGAATCCAAGAAAGCCCATGAGCTAGCTGCTAAGGTACTGGAGGAAGCCCAAAAGATCAAGGCGGAGATTCAACTTCTTCAAGAGTCTGCTAGAAAAGAGCTACAACAAGCTCAGGCTATACGCGCAGAGATGGAAGCTCTTAGAGAAGAGACCTTTCATGTATTGCAGCAGTCCATCTCCCCTTCTGAGGTTAGTGCCGCTGCTGCATCTTTACCTGAGGAAGTGGAGCTCGCTCAAACACAGCCAAACCTGGAAGAGGAGTCGGAGCCAGTGTCTCCAGGAAAACTCCAACAGCACCTTGAAACCTCGGAACTGAAACAAGATGAGATAGAATCTCAACAAGAGGAGCGTAGCAAGGACCTAGACTTGGCAGAGCCTTCTGAGACGAAGCCTAAAGGCCCCAAGTTGTCCATTGACGATTTAATTCAACAGATAGTCGACGCAGCTGACGCCTCTGAGAAAACTCAGGCTCAAGGATCAGGATCTAAAAATACGCAGGAGCCTCCCATCATGGAGATTCTAGATAGCCCTGCACCTCAAAAACCAGTAGAACCCAGGGAAACTTGGGACAAACTGGCCCAGGAGCTGTCGTATTTGGGAGACACACCCAATACTCAAGAGCAGCCTCAAAAGGCTCCAGAAGCTGCGAGGGCAGAGGAGAAAACCCGTGATCCATCCAATCTAGAACCGCCAAAATATCTCCGGCGCCCCGCGGCAAGGGAGACACCTTCCGAAAAACCTGTCCCTCAGGGTGGAGAGCTTGAGGCAGAGATCCGATGGACGAGAGCACCAGTCAGTCCTGAGAAGCCTGCCCAACCCCCTCGCCCTGAAGACAGGCTAGAGTCTCCAGGACAGCCTACATTTGTAGATGCTCGGCAAGGATTGGCGGAACCGAAGGCGGCACCCCAACCACCCATCTCTTCACCCAATGCCATGCCGTCAGCAACATACTCCGGACGACTCAGCATTGTGTTTACGCCTATGCCATATAGAAGCGCCCTGGAGCGCTTATGGACTGTCCTAGAAGAACTGGTAGGGATTGGGAAGATAGTAGCCAGCCAGCCTCTTAAGGATGGTTCCGGCATAGAGTTCACCATGGATCTGGGGAAAAACGAGCTAGCCATTGATAAGCTATTGTCAAAATTTCCTGGCGGGCTTGTGGAGAAGGCAGATAAGGGTGAGCTGACGGTCAGCCTATCCTCCGGCTGGTAACTTCACTAGTACTTTCTTGTGAAAAAGGGCGCCGTAATCAACCGCTCGTGGTGAGCCCTTCGGCAAGCTCAGGACATGCCTGTCGAACTATCAGAGGCTCTGAATGAGCGGGTCTACTACGATCTTCGTGAACGCGGCTTTATGCAACTGGGTACCAGGGTACCATAACATCGCCTAGTTTGCCGGGGCAAGCTTGGGCTATCCATCACAGGGGGCCAATCAAAATATCATCACCCTCCAGACGGACTGAGTAACTTAATAGCGGCTCCTCGGCTGGCCCCCTGATAACTTCCCCGCTTTTCAGATTGAATTGACTGCCATGGAAGGGACACTCTACCGTGTCTCTATACAGCTCTCCTTCAGACAAGGGCCCATAAGCATGGGTGCATTCCTCTCCTATAGCATAGAATTGCCCTTCCAGGTTGGAAAGAAGGATACGCTCGTCACCAACCTGAACCAGCATCATCTGTCCAGGAGATAGGTCAGAGACTTTGGCCACTTTGACAAATGCTTCCATTGTTTTCCCTCCGTAGTGCATTGGGGGCTAATAACAGGCCCTGACAATCAAGCTAAGAGTATCACTATGGTCTATTATATATCGGCCTAGTCATTACGTGGAAGTACAGGCTAAGGAGATGTCCACCAGCGTACAAAGGGTTGCATCTCCCAACAGAAGTATGTAAAATTAGTTTCTAAAAGGGAATAGTACGCCAAAGACAGGGATCTCTTTAACAAGAGTAAACCTTTAAATCAGTCCTGTGAGGCTGGCAAGTAGAGAAGAGGGATGTTTCCCAAGATGAAAGGATCTTTGGCTGCAGGATCAAGTGGAACCTCTTGCCAGCTTACGGGCGAGAGGTTTTTTCATGCCTGAAAAACGAGTCTTGACGAACGAAGATATCAGAAGGGTCCTTACTCGTATCGCCCATGAAATACTGGAGCGCAATCGCGGAGCTGAGGGTCTTATTCTAGTAGGCATGCATACCAGAGGCGTGCCCTTGGCCCAGCGCCTAGCCGAAAAAATAGCGGAATTTGAAGGGGCGAAGATACCCGTGGGCACCCTTGATATTGGACTTTACAGAGACGACCTCTCTGGCGGCCGAAGGCCCAAGGTGCATCCCACAGAAATTCCCGTTGACCTGGAAGGCCAGCGTGTTGTGCTGGTGGATGACGTCCTCTTTACGGGTCGCAGCATCCGTGCCGCTATGGATGCCCTCACTGACTTCGGGCGTCCCCAGCTTATTCAGCTGGCCGTGTTGATAGACCGTGGACATCGAGAGATTCCTATCCGAGCCGATTACGTGGGCAAAAATATACCAACCTCAATGGATGAAGAGGTTCAGGTCAGACTGCGAGAGACCGATGGGAGAGATGAGGTGGTGATTAGGACCCAGGAGGAAGCATGATTAAGGCCAGAGAGCTAGCAAAACCCCAGGCACAATCAGGCCATACACAGCCTGCGAAGGGAGGACGCCGCCATCTGCTCGACCTGGACGACCTTTCCAGGGCAGAGATCGAAACTCTGCTGAGCACCGCAAAGACTATGCAAGAGGTTTTGCACCGGGACATCAAGAAAGTGCCAACGCTCAGGGGCAAGACCATAATAACCCTGTTCTATGAAGCCAGCACTCGAACTCGGGTCTCCTTTGAGCAGGCCGGGAAGGTTCTAAGCGCCGACGTCATTAACGTATCCTCATCTGGGAGCAGTGTGGAGAAGGGAGAGTCACTATATAACACAGCCAAGACTCTCCAGGCTATGAACGCCGACATTATCGTAATACGCCATCCTCACTCCGGAGCCCCATACCTCATGTCCCACTTCCTCGACTCCTGCGTCATAAACGCCGGCGACGGCTCCCACGCCCATCCTACTCAAGCACTTCTCGACCTCTACACCCTTCAGCAGCATTTAGGCACTGTCGAGGGGCTGAAGGTTGTAATGGTAGGCGATATCCTCTACAGCCGGGTCGCTCGCTCTAACCTGTGGGGTCTAACGAAAATGGGGGCACAAGTAGTCCTCTGTGGCCCTCTAACATTAATACCTTTGGACTTTCTAACCGCTTACAGAAACAGGGAAGGACATCCCTTCGCCTCCATTGAGGTAGAGACCAACGTGGAGCGCGCTCTGGAAGGTGCCGATGCAGTAATGGTCTTGCGCCTTCAACGGGAGCGCCAGCAGGCCGGGCATCTCCCCTCTCTAAGAGAGTATTCCCAGGTGTATGGGATCAATCAAAAGCGCCTCGCCCTAGCCAAGCCCAATGTCCTAGTGCTGCACCCGGGGCCTATGAACGAGGGGATAGAGATAGACCCGGAAGTAGCCCACGGTGCCCACTCGGTCATTGAGGAGCAGGTAAATAACGGAGTCGCCGTTCGCATGGCTGTGCTATACCAACTGGCGACTCCGTCACGAGAAGGGAGTTAAGATGCTTGATAACCATCTTCTATGGCTGATAAAAGGCGGTCGCGTCTTAGACCCTTCCCAGGGGTTGGACCAGGTAGGGAACATCCTGGTGAAAGATGGGAAGGTAGCCTGGATAAAGAAGCACGGTGCTGCCACATCTCCACCGGATAATTGCCACACCCTTGATGCCAAGGGGCTGATAGTTTGCCCTGGGTTCATTGACCTGCACTGCCACCTGAGGGAGCCAGGCTACGAAGATAAGGAGACCATCGCCACAGGAACCATGGCCGCTGCTCGAGGTGGGTTTACCACCGTGTGCGCCATGCCCAATACCAACCCTCCGTTAGATAACGGGCCAACGGTGGAGTTTGTGAAGCGTAAGGCCCAGGAGGAGGGCGTGGTAAGGGTCATTCCCGTCGGCTGTATTACCAAGGGTCGCTTGGGCAATCAGATGGCTGAAATGGCAGAGCTGGCCCGTGCAGGGGTCGTCGGGTTCAGCGACGATGGCAGCCCCCTGGCCGACTCCAACATAATGCGGAGCGCCCTCAGCTACAGCCGAAGCCTGGGATTACCCATCATCAACCACTGTGAAGACCCGGACCTCTTTAGAGGCGGGGCAATGAATGAGGGCTGGGTATCTACTCGTCTGGGACTAAAGGGCATCCCCACCACAGCCGAAGCCACGATGGCCTCCAGAGACATCGCCCTTGCCGAATTGACGGGAGGACGTTTGCACCTGGCTCACATAAGCACCGCAGCCAGCCTGGAAAGGGTTCGCCAGGCCAAAGAAAAGGGCATCAGGGTGACCTGCGAGGTCACCCCTCACCACCTGACCATGAGCGAGGATTGGGTTTTGGGGAATAGAGGTGAAGGATCTCCTTTCCCGCCCCTGGGAGCCGGCGCATACAACACAATGGCTAAGGTAAACCCACCTCTACGTAGCCGTGAAGATGTGCAGGCCATGATACAGGGATTGAGGGAGGGCATCATAGACGCCATCGCAACGGACCACGCTCCCCATAGCCATGTTGACAAGCTTTGCACCTTCGATGAAGCCGCCTTTGGCATCAGCGTGCTGGAGACCGCTCTGGGATCCCTTATGACGCTGGTACACGGCGGCTCGTTGCCTCTGCCGACCCTAATCGCAAGGCTTACCTGGGCTCCTGCACAACTAATTGGCAGCGATCTGGGCACTCTCAAGGACGGCTCCCCTGCCGACATCACCATCCTTGATCCCGATGCCCCCTGGGTGGTGGATACGAGCCAGTTCGCCTCCAAGGGCAAAAACACCCCCCTAGAGGGTGCCACCCTTAAGGGAAAGGTGATGGCAACGATGGTGGCCGGCACCTTTAGATACAGAGACGACAAGCTGAAGATGGAGCAGGCAGATGGCTAAAAAGGCTCTCCTTGTACTGGAGGATGGCACCATTTATCATGGCGAGGCCTTTGGTGCTGAAGGCACCACCTACGGCGAGGTGGTGTTCAACACCTCCATGACCGGATACCAGGAGATGCTTACCGACCCCTCTTATGCCGGCCAAATCGTTGTCCCCACCTACCCTTTGATTGGCAACTACGGAGTCAACTCCCAGGACTTCGAGTCCCAGAAGATACAGGTGGCAGGGTTCGTGGTGCGGGAGCATTGCCTTCAGCCCAGCCATTCCCTGAGCACCATGACATTGCACGATTTTCTCTCATCCCAGAGCGTCATCGGTATCAGCGAGGTGGATACCAGAGCCATCACCAGAAGGCTACGCACCTGGGGCGTCATGATGGGTGTGGTTACTTCTGAAGAGTCCTCTGATGCCGCTCTAGCTCACCTTCGGGAGATGCCAGGCTATGGAGACATGGACTTCGCGGCCAGGGTAAGCACGGACAAACCATATACATGGCAGTCGAATCCGAAGAAGAGCGATAAAACATTTCACATTCTGGTCAGCGACTTTGGCCTTAAATACAACATTCTGCGTATCCTCTCTGCTAGGGGGTGCGAGGTCACCGCTTATCCCGCTACCGCTACATCGGAGGAGCTGCTAGCACAACGGCCAGATGGGATCGTCCTCTCTCCAGGGCCAGGCGACCCCGCTCCCCTGGACTACGCGGTACAGACGGCCAAGGGGCTGATTGGCAGGGTACCCATCATGGGCATCTGCCTGGGGCACCAGATTCTTGGCCGCGCCTTTGGGGGGCGCACCTTCAAGCTGAAGTTCGGGCATCGGGGAGCTAACCACCCGGTGCGGGACCTGGCCACCGGCCGGGTGCACATCACCGCCCAGAACCACGGCTACTCCGTGGACGCCGACGGCCTTCCGGCCGAGGTGGAGGTGAGCCACGTCAACCTGAACGATGGCACCATGGAGGGTCTGCGCCACAAGTCGCTGCCCATACTCAGCATCCAGTATCACTCCGAGGCGTCCCCCGGGCCCCAGGACAACGAGTACCTCTTCGACCGGTTTCTGGCGATGCTGAAAGATGCGGCCAAGTGATGTAGAATATATATGCATATTATTGATGAGGTGATGTGATGCGCACGACCCTGGAGGTCAATGAAAACCTGTTAGAAGACGTGGTCAAGTTGACCGGCGAGAAGGCCAAAAGTAAAGCCGTGAATAAGGCTTTGAAGGAGTATGTCCGGCACAAGCGTATCGAGGAGCTTATATCCATGCTGGGCAAAATTGATCTGGTTGATAACTGGTACGAGTTACGCCATATGGAGCCCAGGTAGTCCACATGGTCATTGTTGACTCCTCCGTCTGGATTCAGGCCTTTAGGGTCAGCGATTCGCCCGAGCACCATGCACTACAAAGGCTCCTGGAACAAGAAGAGGTTGTAATGGTGGGCATTATCTTGGCTGAGGTGCTTCAAGGCTCACGGAATCCTTCAGAGTTTGAGGAAATACGCCTTCGGCTGTCTGAGCTTCCCTATGTTTCAGAGTCCAAGGATACTTGGACCCATGTAGGCGCCCTCTCCTATCAGTTGCGCCAGGACGGCCTCACGATGGGTCTCGTTGACCTGCTAATAGCAGCCCTGGCTACGGAACATCGTCACCAGCTCTACACCCTGGACCAGCACTTCCAGCGTGTGCCTGGGCTAAAGTTGTATCAGGGAGGCATTTGAAAGTTGATGACAATGAAGAACTCCGGGGCCACTTCCTATTCTGACCTTAGCTCTACTATCGACACTCTTACACAGTTCTCACGTGAGGTCGATGACCTGCAAAGGCCACCGTATGACGACTATAAGAAGCGGCTATGGGTGGATAAGGTACGGGACTACTTAGAGCTAAAACTCGGAAAAGAGTCAAAAGAATATGACCGCTTCAGAGGGGCAAGTAGTTACAACGCCGGCGAGAGCAGGCAGGAAAGATCCCTCAAAGACCTTTCATATTATAAGTCAGACCTTATATCCATCATCCAAAGGCTTGAACAAAGAGCAAAAAAGGGCGTAGTTACACTTACGCCCTCAACCTCAAGCCAGCCGGAGCAGCCGAAGGTCTTCATAGCCCATGGAGGTACGCCACCGGCCCTGAAGAAACTAAAGGAATTTCTGGAAGCTCTGGGGGTACGTGCAATCATAGCTGAGGATGAGCCGAGTGAGGGTCGGTCAGTGGACGATCATGTAACATGGTGCATGGACCAGTCGGATTGTTATGTTGTCCTTGCTACCAAAGACCACGTAAAAGGTGACAAGGTCTATGCGGCTGAAAATGTTTACATAGAAATAGGCCGCTTTCAAGAAAGGAAGCCCAATAGGGTCATTTACTTACTTGAAGAAGGTGCATCGTTCCCTTCTAACATTGTACAAAAAGTGTGGGAGAAATTTACTAGCGAAAATATGGAGAGGGCTTTTATAAAAGTCGCGAAAGAGTTGAGGGCGTTTGGATTGCTACATGCCGGGAAAAGCAACTGACATGCCATCTAAACCCTCCAAGGTCCTGGTCATTGGCTCCGGGCCTATCGTTATCGGCCAGGCGGCGGAGTTCGACTACGCCGGCACCCAGGCGTGCAAGGCCCTCCGAGAAGAGGGTGTCACCACCGTTCTGGTCAACTCCAATCCCGCCACAATTATGACCGACGAAGGCATCGCGGATATCGTCTATATCGAGCCTCTAACCGTGGATGTTCTCACCCGCATCATCGAGGCGGAGCGGCCTGACGGCATTCTGCCCAACCTGGGGGGCCAGACGGGTCTCAACCTAGCCGTCGAGCTGGCCGAGGCCGGTGTTCTGGAGAAGTATGACGTTCGCCTTCTGGGAACACCCCTCAGTGCTATTCGCAACGCCGAGGACCGAGAGCTCTTCAAGCGGCTTCTCGAAACTATAGGAGAGCCGATTCCACCGAACCTCACCGTTAATTCCCTCGAGCAGGCCAGGGAGGCGGCCCGCCAGATGGGGCTTCCTCTTGTAATACGGCCGGCCTACACCCTGGGCGGAACGGGCGGAGGCGTAGCCAACGACTGGCAGGCATTTGAGGCTATCGTCCAAGGCGGGCTATCGGCCAGTCCCATACACCAGGTCCTCGTAGAGCGCTCGCTGGTCGGGTGGAAAGAGATAGAGTACGAGGTGATGCGAGACGCGGCTGATAATTGCATTACCGTATGCAACATGGAAAACCTAGACCCAATGGGCGTGCATACAGGAGATAGCATAGTAGTGGCTCCTAGCCAAACGCTATCGGACAAAGAGTACCAGATGCTACGGTCCGCCAGCCTTAAAATCATCCGAGCGCTGAAAATTGAGGGGGGATGCAACATCCAGTTTGCACTCCAACCCGGCAGAGAGGTTGCCGAATCTCTCCCAAAGAACTGGAAAGCCGAAAGTCAGTATTACGTGATAGAGGTCAATCCCAGGGTAAGCCGGAGTTCCGCTCTGGCCAGCAAGGCTACAGGCTATCCCATCGCTCGAGTGGCTGCCAAGATCGCTGCAGGCAGGCGCCTGGACGAAATTCCCAATGCCGTTACCCACAAGACCCTCGCCGCCTTCGAGCCTGCCCTAGACTACTGCGTGGTGAAAATACCCCGCTGGCCCTTTGATAAGTTTCCCATGGGAGAGCGTACCATAGGAACCCAGATGAAGGCGACGGGCGAGGTCATGGCGATTGACCGCAGCTTTGAGGCTGCTCTCCACAAGGCGGTATGCTCCTTAGAACTGGGAAATCGCTCCCTCTTGTGGGAAAGCCCCGCTTGGTCCAAAAATAGAGATCTGCCTTCAGAGCATCTTCCCATTCATCCCAACGATGAACGGCTATGGGCTCTCATGGCCTCTCTACGCCGTGGTGTCTCACCAGAAGAGCTTTCCCAACGCACTGGCATTGACCCCTGGTTTACTAGGTCGCTCCGGCGCATAGTTGTCATGGAGCAGCATCTCCTTTCTGAGAAGCTCACTCCAGAGCTTCTGTGGCAGGCCAAGCGCCTGGGATTTCCAGACGAGGAGATTGCGACCCTGGCCGACAAGCTACCCGAGCAGGTTAGGGAGCTACGCCGCCAGTGGAACATACGCCCGGTTTATAAGATGGTGGATACCTGCGCCGCCGAATTCGAGGCTAAAACCCCCTATTACTACAGTACCTACGAACAGGAAAATGAAGCTGAACCCATCAAGAAGGCCAAAGCTGTAGTGGTTGGCAGCGGTCCCATACGTATAGGCCAAGGCATCGAGTTCGACTACTGTTCAGTCCATGCCGCCTGGGCTCTCCAAGAAGAGGGTATCGA
Organism: Chloroflexota bacterium; assembly: GCA_016210665.1. Classification (GTDB taxonomy): domain Bacteria; phylum Chloroflexota; class Dehalococcoidia; order Lucifugimonadales; family JACQTT01; genus JACQTT01. The sequence goes on from JACQTT010000086.1 coordinate 17,085, forward strand.
GAGCATCATGGTAAATTCCAACCCAGAGACGGTTTCCACCGACTTCGACACCAGCAACCGGCTATATTTTGGCCCCTTGGATGAGGAGAGCCTGCGCGATATCCTGGAAAACGAGGCCGTCTCCACTAGCACAGGCAACGGTACGCCCCCTCCTTCTGTAGTACAGTTTGGAGGGCAAACAGCGATCAATCTCTCCCAGGTCTTGGATCGGGCAGGCATGTCTATTCTGGGCTCCACCGCTCAGGCAATAGACACCGCTTCCGACCGTCACCTCTTCGAGGATTTTCTTAGCCGTTTAGGGATACCGCAACCCCCTGGGGCGGCGGTCTCTTCCGTAGAAGAGGCTCTAAAAGTTGCCCAGACTATAGGCTACCCGGTGCTGGTAAGACCCAGCTACGTCCTCGGAGGGAGGGCAATGGAGATAGTACAAAATGCTACGGAGCTAATAAGATACCTGACCCTGGCTGTAGAGGCGGGCAGCGGTCGCAGAGTCCTCATCGACAAGTACATGGAGGGGCGAGAGGTGGAGGTGGATGCCGTTTGCGACGGTGAGCAGGTTCTGATACCGGGCATAATGGAACACGTAGAGCGAGCAGGGGTGCACAGCGGCGACTCTATGGCCATCTACCCAGGTCTGACCCTTACTGTAGATGAGGTTGACACGATAGTGGACTACACCACAAGAATCGCGCTAGCCCTCAAGATGAAGGGATTAATGAATGTACAGTACGTTATCATGGGAGGCAGCCCATACCGAAGTCCCAGCATCCTACCATTCTCCAACAATTCAGGCTCCTCTACCGTTTACGTCTTGGAAGTGAACCCCAGAGCAAGTCGAACGGTGCCTTTCATATCCAAGGTTACAGGCATCCCTATGGTGCGAACCGCCACCAAGATAATGCTGGGGAAGAGTCTAGCTCAGCAGGGATATCAGGGAGGGCTATGGAAAAGGCGGAAGCTGGTAGCCGTTAAGGCTCCCGTCTTCTCCATGTCCAAGCTCTCCGGAGTAGATACTTACCTGGGGCCTGAGATGAAAAGTACGGGAGAAGTCATGGGCATTGACTTCACATTTCAGGCAGCGGTCGCCAAGGCGCTGATAGCTGCGGGGATCACATTGCCTCCTGAGGGATCGGTGCTCCTGACTATCGCCGACCGAAATAAGCCCGAAGCCCTCTCTATGGTAAGAGACCTGGCTGGAGCCGGTTACAAGCTGTATGCTACTAAGGGAACCGCAGGGATGGTTAGCGCTCTAGGGCTGCCGGTTATCCCAGTAGCAAAAGTTCAGGATGGCCTTCGCCCCAACGTTCTGGACGTCATCCAAGATGGGACTGTAGATGCCGTAGTCAACACCGTGACGGGGGAACGGACCCCTTTGCAAGATGGGTTTGAAATAAGGCGAGCAGCTGCCGAACGTCGAATTCCCTGCTTTACTTCTCTAGACACCGCACGCGCAGCCGTAGAGAGTCTTATAAAAGGCGAAGGTCACTACAACGTAAAGCGCCTATCTGCCTATTTAGAAGCGCTCTAAACCCTTATCGCTACTACATGCAGCCAGTTCCGAGGCACAACGCTAATGTTGAGCTCTTGGAAGGTCTTGGTTACGGACTCCTTAAGGGAAGTGCTGGCCTTGTCCAGAGGAACACCAGGCATGATTCCCGATATAAAGTCTTCGAATTGACTGATGTCCAACCAGCCCTCCAGAGGCACCTGAACTGTGCTAATCTCCTTGCTCTGTATTCTTAAGCCGTGCTGTACCAGCAAGGCTTCATATTGCTCAGGCGTCAACTGCTTTCTGGATTCCACCTTCTCAGACCTCACTGGCATAAGGCCATAGTTATCCTTCAAGTCTCTTATGGCCTTGAACATCCATCGGCGATAGAATTGTCCTGATTCAGGCGTGTGGGCTCCTTCGAAAAAAGAGGTGTTGAAGGCAAAGACCCCTCCCGGTTTGAGAGTCTTCTGCACCTCTTCTAGCAAACTACCCTTATCCTCGATGTAATGAATGCCATTGCAAAAGACAATTGTATCTACTGATTCTTTAATGACCTGAGAAAGGTGCTCTACCTTGCCCTGGACAAACTGTATCGCAGACTCTCTAGCATTGGCCAACTCCTCAATAGCCTGTCTGAGAGCAATAGAGGACTGGTCAATGCCTATGACCACCGACTCCCTGGCGCTCTTCAACCTCTCCAGAATCAACTTGGTCACGGCTCCTGTTCCACAGGCGAGATCAACAATTCTCTGGCCAGGGGTTATGCCAGCCATATCAACTAGCCGAGCATTCAGGTTTCTGTAAAACCCTTGTTGAGCGAAGGCTCTGAACGTAAAGTCCTGAGGTGCCATTTTATCTCCTGTTTCTTCTAACACTGAATCTACGGCATCGGTAAGAATTGTCTCTGAACTTCCTAAAACCTTACTCTAACTGTCAAGGTCTTGCCCCGATTTTAACATAAGTTAAGTATAACGTCCACATCCACTTACCATCAACTGCCTAACAAAAACAGTATCCGGGCTGAGAGAGCTTTCCGACAAGGCAAATTCTCCCGCCCTGTCCTAACCTTCAACCCAATCCTTCTCGAGTCCATGCATGTCCTCGCTGACTGGTTGACCTGTAGGCAGTTTATGCTTATCATACGTAAGAGAGCAATTCTGCTGAATATTTTGGGGAGGAATATATGCCAAGCGAAGGTAAAGTGCGATTAGAGATCAAATACTGCGTATCCTGAAACTATTTCTATAAAGCAGCGAGTCTCGCTGCGGAGCTGGCTGAAGGCTACGTCAGGGAAACCTCTATTGCACTGACCCCTGTGGGAGATGGCCGCTTCGAAATTTATTTGGACGGAGAGAAGCTGTATGACCGCCAGGGGGCAGGTGAAGCCGACTTTTTCCCATCTCTTAGAACCCTCCGGAAGATCCGGCCCCAGCTGCAAGAGCGCCTAAAGACTGTCGCTGTCCAATAAGCGGCAAAGGTTTTTCCTACAAATAGAGCTTTTAGAGCTTTCGGCTGTTGCATTAAAAAGCAAGAGAGTCTATAATTCTTGCTTGTCTAAATTTTGCTGGAGGGTGGGTGATTGAATGTTATAGGTACTCACCTGCTTCTGGAGTTGAGAGAGTGTAACAGGGAAGCTCTGGACGACTTGCCCTACATTCGGGAAGCCCTAATCAATGCAGCCAAAGAAATCGGGGCGACCATTGTAGGGCATACTTTTCATAAATTCTCTCCCTACGGTGTAACTGGCGTGGTGTCCATTGCCGAATCTCATCTGTGCATCCACACTTGGCCAGAATATTCCTACGCGGCTGTGGACATCTTTACCTGCGGTGACACCTTCCAACCTCAAAGGGCTGCCCAGCTTATAACTGATAGCCTTCAATCCAAAGAGCACTCTGCCTTAGAGATTAAAAGGGGGCCGCTAGCCCACGCATCGGTCCCCCAGGTATAAGACGATACAGCAGTATGGCAGACCAAGACGACCGCATATGGCATAGGGAGCAGATTACTCCAGACCTGCTTCAACTGGAGAGGCTAGAGGAGGTAGTTTTTTCAGGCAAAACCCCCTATCAGTCCGTGGAGATCGTGGATACAGCCTGTTTCGGCAGGACCCTCGTGCTCGATGGCAAGACCCAGTCCTCCGAGGCCGACGAGTTCGTCTATCACGAAGCGCTGGTTCATCCCAGCCTCATCTCTCACCCTCACCCCCAGCAGGTGTTCATCGCCGGCGGAGGAGAGGGAGCCACCGCAAGGGAGGTGCTTGCCCACGGCTCGGTTTCTAGGGTGGTCATGGTGGACATAGACCAACAGGTAGTGGAGCTTTGCCGCCGCTTCCTCCCCAATCACCACCGAGGGGCCTTTGAAGACCCCCGTCTCGAGCTTCATCATGCCGACGCAATAAAGTTCCTTAGAGAGACCAATAACACCTTTGACATCATCATATTGGATATCGCCGATCCGTTAGAGGGCGGCCCTGCCTACCTCCTGTTTACTAAAGAGTTCTTCCATCTGATCAAAGAAAGGCTAACACCCCAGGGCATGGTGACGGTCCAGGCAGGACACACGGGGCCAACTCTTTACAAGCAGTGCTTTCCGGCGGTGGTTAAAACCTTGGAGTCCGTGTTCGCCCAGGTTTATCCCTACGAGGCTTTTGTGCAGTCCTTTTGCAGCGAGTGGGGCTTCGTTATTGGCTCCCTGGGCCCCAACCCGACAGAACTGACGACCGATGAGATAGACCGGCGCATCGCCCTAAGATTGCAACATAAGTTACGCTTCTACGACGGCGTAACCCACCGTGGCATGTTCTCCCTTCCCAAGTACCTGCGAAAAGGGATCGAGGAGGAGACTCGCCTCATCACCGAACAGCAGCCGCTATTTGTACCGTAGAGTAAAGCCTGTTCGGTAACTGTTTCTCCTCAGAGCACTCCGGTATCGCACAAGAAACGCGGATGTCATTCTGAGCCCTTCACTTCTGTCATTCTATAGGAGCGCAGCGACGAACAGGTTTAAGGCCATACGCCCAAGATTCTTCACTCCGTTCAGAATGATATATTACGCTTATCGTAAGTTTTTGTGTAAGGCCGACCACCCCCGGCCTTACACAAAAGGTCGTGCATAGGATGCGATTCCGAGTTCGATCCACCCTTAAGGCTACGGACCGGTGACATACTTGAAGGTAATTGCCAGGTTGGTCCCTGATACCGTTGCTCCCAGGTTGTCGGCGAAGGATGGACCGCCATATGTGAATGTAAAGCTGTACGAGTAAGTGGTGGTGGAAGGCTGGCCCACCCTTAACATCCGCATCGCTAGTCCTACCGACTACGCCTTGCAGCACTGGAGACCAAAGCTGGCCAGGCGCTATGTTCCTGCCCCCAGCACAGGCTGTCACAACCAAGGGGTCAGTGAAAAGAGCTGATGGTAACTGGAAGTGGTTTCTCCACTTTGCTAGCGAATCATTGATTAGAGAGCGCCTATTCAGTTCTGACCAAGTTGAGCTCCAGCGTTCCAGAATACTCTCGATAGCTGTGGTCATTTATATAAGGCAGTCGCCCGCTAAAGGATGCTGTCTCCCCGCTCAGGTTGAAGACGTAACTCTGGAACTGCCCGCCACTGCTAAAGAGAGCGTTTAATACATTTTTTGCCAGGTTGTCGGGCGAGGAGGTATAGCCTTGGCAGACATCGAAGTACTTGTAGTTGGGACCCCCTTCGTAACTGAGCTTGATACCCTGCCCGCTGGCCCCTTGGACAAGAGCAAGGCCAATGGAGTAGCCGACCAGAGTGTTGTCCACAGTGCCCTGAACACTGCCCGTCGGCGGAGGGGCGGAGACGCTGCATGTGTAGTGGAAGCCTGCGCTGGTGGACCCACTGGTGCCGGTGCGGTTTGGAGATACGCGCAGCTCCGTAACGGTCACCGTGCTGGTCATGCTCGTGTCCCTTATGTCGTTGTATGATGGGCTACAGCACTCGCTGTGTTCCTTGCTGGTGAAGGTCAGCGTCACTGAGTATACGCGAGTCGGCACTGGTGTCGGCGTGGGAGTCGGTGTCGCGGTAGGCACACGAGTAGGTGTGGGCGTTGGTGTAGGCGTGCGAGTGGCAGTAGGCGTCGGTATAGGGGTAGGGGTAGGTGTAGGAGTCGGCGGCCTTGGCGTGCTGGTCGCGGTGGGGATAGGAGGCACCCGCGTTGGGGTTTGTGTGGGCGTTGGCAGAGGCGTGGGCGTCACTGTAGGAGTAGGGGTAGCCGTCGGCAGGGGTGTGGCGGTCGCGGTAGGAAGGGCGAGGGATGCAGAACCACTCACCGCTTTGCCTACGTCATCAATTACTTTCGGCGTGCACTCCAAATCGGTGTGATTAAGATTGTAAACTAAAGGCTCGGCAGTCTTAAGCCCGGAGCCATCGCCGCGAGCGCCTTGAACGTCAATGATGCCATCGTTAGGAGTGTTCCCAAAAACGTAGCGGTTAAGGAACTCCGGCAGAAACGTCTGTGTTCCTACCACCGGCTGAATGAAGGTCTCTGGATGTTTTCGTGCGAACTCGGCGCGTGCCTGAGTAAGGGCCGGGTTGCCCTTCCACATATCCATGGCCCACTGGCCACCCAGGAAGTCTCGCAGGTCCTTGATTTCGTCTGTTGGGACATTGACATCCTTCATATAAGTGAGTAGGCTCAGAAGAGTGGGGGCGACATGAGGTGCGTATGTACCGGTGATTGGCCCACCCAGGGAGACGAATTTGTCGATCTGCATTTGCGATAAGGATCCTGCGGTAATGGATGTGGGGACCCCGTAGCTGTGGGCCTCGAGTCCGACTGATTGAACCCCGTACTGTACGCGAAGCTGGTCAAGAAAGGCGGCCAGGTTTCTGCCGCTCTGTTGAACGCCGTCCGTGAAGCGGTAGTTGAAGCCGACAATCTGCTGGTAGCCATTCTTCTCGGCGATGGCGGCAGCGCAGGGGAAGGCCTTTTCCACGGAGCTCAGGATACCGTGAACCAGAACCAGGGTCTTCTTTTTGGGGTCGAAACCGGCGGGAAAGTCCACCCACTGCGACCCATTCCATACTTTGGGGCCATATCTGGCAGGCTCCGGAGAGGTAGTAATTGGCTGCCGCGCTGTAGCAAGTCCAACATTGACAGTGAAGTTTTCGCTGTTTACCAGCTCGTTAACGATCTCCTTGGGCACAATGGCAATTGCCTTTTTTGTAGTCACGTCAACTGTCCCGGGCAGTCCCACGTAGGCATCCTCATTGACTTTGAGGGTAATATGGGCTATGGGCACTGTCCCCTCGAAACCCTTGGCAGTGCTCTTGGAGAAGTCTATTTCGAACTGCATGGTGCCATCCTCCGCCTTGGCTTGTGAGTGGGTGGACACGAGCAGGGCTTTGGGCTGCCGAGGCAGGAAGGAGGAGCGGTTACGCTTCAGGGACAAGGAGAGTACGGGGCCTACGGTGGTGATCCAGTTGGCGGGAGGCTCTTTATCTAGTTGGGGCACAGAAGTGAAGATGGCTGTATGGTCAGAGGGAAGTCCTGGGAGAGTAACGGTTCCGAAACCCGGCACCTCCAGGGTTATGGCAACCCCGGCAGTGATTTGGCCTGTCAATTGAGCAGACTGGGATGTGGAAGTAGCTATTGGAGAAGCAGCAGGCTTAGGAGGCTCGTTTTGGCAGCCTACTACCAGTAGTAATAGGCTCGCCATTAGCAGCAGATTCCTCACGGTACTTCTCCCAATGTCTCGATTTGATGTCGGTTATCATATCAGAATGGCGTTATCCAAGACAACCCTGAAAACTCCTCCCTTATCCTTTCTCGCTCCTCGCGATTAAAGTGGTGATGATATAATCCTTCTTGAATTATGGACCTTCTCGATGGCCTGAACAAACAGCAGAGGGAAGCCGCCGAAACGGTGGAAGGGCCTCTGCTTATCATAGCGGGGCCAGGCAGCGGCAAGACCAGGGTCATTACCCACCGTATAGCATATCTGGTTCGAGTGTGTGGAGTTTTGCCCTATCGCATCACCGCCATGACCTTCACCAACAAGGCAGCCAGGGAGATGAAGGAGCGACTCTTTGGCAAGAGCGACCAAGATCCCGCAGCTCCTCTTCTTCGAGATTATTGGGATAAGCAGCAAGATTTCACAGTCTCCACCTTTCACGCCTTCTGCGCATCTATTCTCCGCCGTGAAGGTCACCATATTGGCCTCGACCGGAGCTATACCATCTACGATGATGAAGACCAGATAGACCTCCTCAAGAGGAGCATGGAGGAGGTCAGTGTCGATCCAAAGCATTTCGCCCCCAGGGCCATCCTCTCTGCCATCTCCGGCGCCAAGAGCCAGCTCATAGACGCCCAGGGTTTCGCCATGAAGCGCCAGAGCTACTTCGACGAGATTGTCCACAGGGTTTACGAGCGATACCAGGACCTGCTGTCCCAGAGCCAGGCATTGGACTTCGATGACCTCCTTCTCAAGACGCATCTCCTATTTGACGGCACTCCGGATGTACTTCAAAAGTACCAGAGCCGCTACGCTTATCTGCTCATAGACGAGTTCCAGGACACCAACGTAGCCCAATATGCCATAGCTCGCCAGTTGGCCCAAAAGCACGGCAACATCTGCGTGGTAGGCGACCCCGATCAGTCCATCTACTCCTGGCGCAACGCCGACATTAGAAACATCCTCAGCTTTCAGAACGACTATCCCCATGCCAAAGTGGTGACTCTAGAGGAGAACTACCGCTCCACCAAGACCATCCTGGAGGCGGCCCGCCACCTGATTGCCCTTAACCGCCAACGGGTGGAGAAAAACCTCTGGACAAATAATGGGCGTGGCAGACCAATTGTGATTAGCGAGGCTTATAACGAGGAGGACGAGGCTCAGTTCGTAATCAGGGAGACTGAGCAGTTAGTTGAGAGGGATGGGTATCCCAGGGGAGACATCGCAGTGATGTACCGAATAAACGCCCAGTCCCGAGCCCTGGAAGAGGCCTGCCTGCGCTACGGGGTCCCCTACCAGCTTGTGGGAGGCACAAAGTTCTACCAGCGCCGTGAGGTCAAGGATGTCATCGCCTATCTTCGCCTCATAGTGAATCCCCATGACGATGTCAGCCTTGCCAGGATAATCAACATACCGCCTAGAGGCATAGGCCAACGAACCGTGGATAACCTGGCGCGCTGGGCCAGGGAAACGAAAGGGACTCTCTTTTCAGCCATAGAGACCCTGACCAGTCAACCTCAGGAAGGAGAAGGCTCCACCGCGCCCTTTCCCTCCCGGACCTCCCGCGCTTTGGTAAGCTTCGATGGCCTTATCCAAGCGCTTACAAAGGAGAGCGACGAGCTAGAAGTCGTGAAGCTGATTGAAGAGGTGCTAGAGCGTACAGGTTACGGGCGACACATTCGCGATGGGACCAAGGAG
>JACQTT010000087.1 GCA_016210665.1 Chloroflexota bacterium
ATCCTGGAGTGCAACCTCATCAAGAGTCGCCGACCGCCATTTAATGCCCGCCTCAAGGATGATAAGAGCTATCCGTATATCAAGATAGACCTCACCGAGGAGTTCCCTCTAATATATGTCACCCGAAGGATAGAGAAAGACGATGCCCGTTACTTCGGCCCCTTCGCCAGCGCAGGCAGCGTGCGCAGCACCCTGGAGCTTCTCAAGAAGCTCTTCCCCTACCGCTCCTGCACCAAGCCTATTACCGGCATAGACCCACGACCCTGCCTCGACTACTTCATCCACCGTTGCGTGGGCCCATGTATAGGCGCAGTGAACAAGGAGGATTATCGCCAGGTCATAGACCAGGTAATCCTATTCATGGAAGGCAAGACCAGGACGGTGGTAAAAAGCCTACAGCAAAGGATGGAGAGAGCTGCCGATGCTATGGAGTTTGAGGGGGCAGCGATACTTCGAGACCAGATCAGGGCGATTGAGAGGGTACACGAAGGTCAGAAAGTCCTGTCTTTAACACGGGAGAACGAAGACGTCATCGCCCTGACCCAGAGCAAAAACGAGGCCTGGGTAGAGGTCTTCTTTATACGACAGGGCAAACTTGTCGGCCGGGACCACTTCATTATGGAGGGAACTCAGGACGACCAACCCAGCAAGATAATCACTGCCTTTGTGAAGCAGTTCTACGACTCGACGCCCTATGTTCCGCCCAGGATCCTCCTTCAGTACCCTATTGAAGAGACCGTTGTCATCCAGCAATGGCTTCAGGGAAAGCGCCCCGGCAGGGTAGCTCTACAGGTACCCCAACGAGGCGAGAAGAAAAAACTGGTTCAGATGGTTGCCGATAACGCCGCCGAGGGGCTGGAGCAGCTCAAGGCCAAATGGCTGGCAGACACCGATGCCCTGGAGGCAGCTATGGCTGAGCTCCAGGAAGCCCTGAATCTGCCTCAACCGCCTAGGCGCATGGAGTGCTACGACATCTCCAACATCCAAGGCACGAACCCCGTAGGGAGCATGGTAGTCTTCCAAGACGGCAAAGCCAACACATCTCACTATAGACGCTTTAAGGTGAAGACTGTTGAAGGCACGGACGACTACGCCATGATGCGAGAAGTGCTTACTCGCCGCTTCAACCGCATGGGAATCCTAAAGGGCGGCGATAACAATGGCTCACAAGCTCACACCTCTGATTCTGGCAATTGGGGTATCGTGCCAGACCTGGTGCTCATTGATGGGGGTAAGGGACACCTGAGCGCAGCTCTCCAGGTCTTCCTGGAGCTGGGGATAAACACTATCCCCCTAGCGAGCATCGCCAAGGAGCGAGAGGAGATATTCGTTCCTCAAATGCCGGAGCCCATCGTCCTGCCGCGAAACTCACCCGCCCTGTTCATGGTACAGCGCATTCGTGACGAGGCCCACCGCTTCGCCGTAACCTATCACCAGAAGGTGCGCACCAAGAGGGGAATGGCATCGGCCATGGACCTGGTACCTGGCATTGGCCCCAAGCGGAAGCGCATGCTCATACGCCGCTTCGGCTCCATCAAGGCCATCAGAGAAGCCCCTCTGGACCAGGTCGCCTCGGTCCCAGGCATGACCCTCAAGCTGGCCCAAAAGGTAAAGGAGTATCTATAAATGTCCATGCGCGTAGGCTACGAGATTCCGCCCCGGGTGAAGCCCAAGGATGACAACGGCTACCTGGAGATGCTGACCAAGGCCATCTTCCAGGCCGGCTTTAGCTGGCTGGTGATTCGCCAGAAGTGGCCCAATTTCCAGCGGGCCTTCGACGGGTTCGACATAGACAAGGTGGCCTCCTATGGTGAAGAAGACATCGAACGTCTGCTGCGGGACGCCAGCATCGTGCGCAACGGCCGCAAGATAGAGGCCACCACATACAACGCCTCGGTCTTCCAGGAGATCATCCACGACCACGGCTCCTTCTACAACTTCCTGCGCTCCTTCGACGGCCTTCCTTACCGGGAAAAGAGGAAGGCCCTAGTTAGCCGCTTCAAGGGCTTGGGCCCCACCGGCGCCTTCGTCTTCTTGCATACCGTGGACGAAGAGGTCCCCGCATGGCAGGAGCGAAACGAGTAACATAGGAAGGAACAAAACGTTATTGTCCGCCTTGCGGTTTGTCAGACTCACCATTAGCAGGATTCCCTAGACTGCCTCTCGCCCTTCGACAAGCCTTAAAGTGACGCCCTCACATGACCTCCACTACCTGCCCGTCCCGGAGCATCACCATTACGTTAGTATCCATATGGCTCTGAATCCAATCCAGGGAAAGGTCAATAGATAGGGGAAAGGACCTCTCCTCTCCCTTGACCTCCAGAATCATGGCAGGGCCCTGAGTCACGCCAACGAATTTGCCTCGCACTATCTCTCCCGTCATCAGTACACCTCCGACTAAGTATGCCTATCCGTTAACTACCCCACTCTGAGGGGTGGGCATATGTACCGTCCCACCTGAGCAGGACGACACCAAGCAAACTAAGTACAATGCCAGTTATGTAAAGGTATCAGGCGAATCCCAGGCTACGTGCTACTATTGTCCCTCTTTGCAGCCATGTCCACGAAGGGTTTCAGCAGGCCGGTGAACTCCATGGGGAAGATGAACTTGGTCGAAGGGCTTGCTCCCAGATCCTTGAGGGTCTGGAAGTACTGTAGGCTGAGGGTGTTGGCATCTATAGTCTTGGCCACGGCGAAGATCTTGTCCAGGGCACTGCTGAACCCCTCGGCTCGCAGGATGGCAGCCTGGCGGTCGCCCTCGGCGTTGAGGATAGCGGCCTGGCGAGAACCTTCGGCCTGAAGGATGGCTGCCTGCTTCTGACCCTCGGCCACAGTTACATTGGCCTGCTTCTGCCCTTCAGCCTCTGTAATGACAGCGCGCCTGTTCCGCTCGGCGGCCATCTGTCGGTTCATCGCCTCCTGAATCTCTCTAGGCGGCTCGATCTCCCGTATCTCCACCCCGGTCACCTTGATGCCCCATCGCTCCGTAACCTCGTCCAGCTTGACTCTCAACACGGTGTTTATCTGCTCCCTCTTGGAAAGGACATCGTCCAGCGGGATATCGCCAATAACCGCCCTGAGGGTGGTGGTGGCGATGCCGATAACGGCCATGTGATAGTTCATGACCTCCAGTACCGATCTCTGGGCGGTTTCCTCCATCACCCTCATATAAACCAGGAAATCGATGCCTATAGGAGCGTTATCCCTAGTTATGTTGGTCTGCCTGGGGATGTCTATCACCTCCTCCCGGAGGTCCACCTTGCTGGCCCTATCTATAAATGGGATGAGGATGACCAGGCCCGGCCCCTTCATGCCCATGAAACGCCCCAGGCGGAAAACGGCTACGCGCTCGAACTGACGCACTATGCGAATGAAGAACATCTTACCCTCCTTATTCTTTATTCTTTGGCTCGGACCACCCTTAACGTTATCCCCTCTACAGCAACAACTTTTACCTCCTCGCCTTCCCCGAGTGCCTCACCCAACTCGGCTACCGCGCTCCACAGCTCGCTGGCCATCTGCACCGTCCCCGAAGGGGTCAGAGCAGTCTTCACGACGCCTGTCTGCCCCAAGAGCTTCTGGCTTTCTGAAGGCAGCGCTGTTCGCCTGGAAACCACGATGGCCCTTAAGAAGAATAGGAAAAAGGCCAACAGAGACGCTGCAACTCCTAATATAACCCATAGGCTTACCCTTATGCTCGGCATTGTGGGAGAAGGGGGGCCAAAGTTGGCGAAAAGTAAGAAGGCCCCCAAAAGAAAGCTGATGGCCCCTCCTACGCCCAGGAAACCTATGCCAGGAGCCTGCAGCTCAAAAAAGAAGAGTATCATTGCCAGACCCATCAGGGCAACGCCTGCCCAGTTAAAGGGCATGTTCCCCAGAGCCACAAAGGCCAGAATGAGAAAGATGGCCCCAAGGACGCCAGGAAAGATAGCGCCAGGGTGTAGGAATTCCATAAGAACGCCCAGGCTGCCAAGGCTTAGTAGAAGGAAGGCGATATTCGGATTGGCCAAGAAGTTCAGGAAGCGTTCCCTCAGATTCACATCTATATCCCTTAACTCGACATCCCTGGTGGCAAGAGTCACGCTACCCTTGGTAGTCGTAACCGAGCGGCCATCTATCAGGGACAGAAGCTCCGTCATATCCTCGGCCATCAGGTCAATGATTTTGCTTTCCAGAGCTTCAGAGGCAGAAAAGGAGCGGGCGTTCAGGACGGTGTCCTCCAAGGCTTTTGTGTTACGGCCACGTTGCTCGGCGACACTACGTATAAAGGCGGCGGCGTCTTGAGTGGCCTTGCTGGCCAGGGTCTTGGGTAGGTCTTCTCCGCTGCTACCCACCGGCGTCGCCGCCCCTATGTTGGTACCTGGAGCCATCACAGCCAGGTGAGCCGCAGCGGTAACGAAGGTGCCCGCCGAGGCTGCCTGGGCACCGGGTGGTGAAACGTACACCACCACCGGAACGTCTGAGTTGAGAATCTTCTCCACCATATCCCTTGTGGCAGAGAGCATTCCACCCGGGGTATTCAATATAACCACCACCAGCCTTGCATCCTCCTTTACAGAGCGTTCTATCCCTCGGGAGAGATGGCCGGCGGCTATAGGGTTGATGTCACCCTTGATACGTATCACGTTGATATGAGCATTTTGGGCTGTAGCCGAGGCCACAAACTGTGGTACAAGAGAGCCTCCAAAACCAAGGAGGATTGCAGAGAGCGCCAGAAAGCGTCGCATACCCACACACTTCCCTAGATTCTAACCCTGGAGGGAGTTCCACGCTTATTCTAACACAAGGGAGACAAACTCAGCGAAGTTAGCAGGCAGTCTTAATAGGAGCGAACCTTGGGATAGAAACGCAAATATGGCTCAGTGTCTCGTGTGCAAATGGTCTCCCGACGCTCCTGAGCGACTGCTGCCAGCAGAGCATAGCTGTAATAGGCTATCTGCTCCTCCTTTGAAAAGGGTCGAAGCCACGTTCCAGCCACTTTGGCCGACTCCGAAGAGATGGTAGCCTCTTCAAGAAAGCTTACGAGAGCGGTATAAACTACCTCCTCTCGTCGGCCTAGGCTTGAATCCTGCCAGAGCTCCGCCAGAATGAAGGGGCAGTAGGAAGCCTTAGTTGCACCGCTCAAGATTCCCTCAACCAGATGTCTGGCCGCCGAGTCACCGCGATAGTAGTCTATAAACAGGGTAGTATCCAGGATAAGGTCAGCCATTGCCGCCAGACCCTGATGACAGTTGGCCCACCCTCAGCCTCGACTTGCGAATAAACTCATTCCCAGGGGGCAGGTCAGGTCGGCTGCCAAAAGCCTCTTTGACTATGGCTCTAGTTTCTTCAGGAGTCAGGGAAATGGGTGAACCCAAAGGGTCCCCCAGAAGCGTTTGCAGATTAGGTTTCTTCCACACGCTACCGCTAATTGCAGGTCTTTGACCCAAAGAGTCTCGCAAAGACTGCTCCAGGGCTCTCTCCAGGAACTCCTTTAGAGAGATTCGCATCTCCGCAGCCTTGGCCTTGGCAGCCAAATAAAGCTCCTCCTTAATAGAAGCGTAAAGCTGCCTCGTCCTGCCTTCTCCGCCGCCTTTTGCCATGCTTGCAATATATGGTTATATGCATATATTGTCAAACCTGTCCCTTGACATATTCTCGGCCTGTTTTTGGCGGGTAGCGCTATGAACCTTTGGGTAGCCGTACATTATCATTTCTGCATGTACAGAGATGATGCTGTTGACAATAGGGTTGCGGGTTGCTATTTTCTTACATCATAGTCCAGCCAGTAGGAGATGAGAAATGCCTTCAGTCGACGTATTCATGTGCCCAGACTTCGGTTACCCAGCCTTTGTCGAGTCGGCCAAGCTGGCAGAGCAGCACGGGTTTGAGAACTTCTGGCTCATTGACTCCACAGATGCCCACTCCGACTATTGCCCGTGGGCCGGTTTAGTGGCTGTCAATACCTCTCGGATAAGGATAGGGCCTGGGGTGACCAATCCGTTGACCCGCCATCCCAGGGTGACGGCCAACCACATGCTAACGATCCATGAGCTTTCCAAGGGCCGAGCCGTTCTGGGGCTGGGAGCAGGTAGCAACGCCACACGAACTCTGGGATGGCAGCCCGCCAGACATTCTGTCATGCGGGAGGCTACGGAGGTCATTAGGAACAAATTCAAGGAAAAGAAGGCCGATATTCCCATCTATTTGGTCGCAGGCGGACCTTTGAATACCAAGTTGGCTTTCCAGATGGCGGATGGTGTCATTGGCGCAGGAGCTGGCGGAATGCGGTCATCGCCTGAGGGACTGTTGAACAGCCTGCAACGTCTGAAGGCAGCAGCTAAAGAGGTTGGAAGAGACTTCTCCTCTGTTCCAGTCACAATGAATGTTGCTGGTGGCTCCATATCTCACAACAGGAAGGAAGCCTTAGAAGATATGAAGGGGCTTTTTGCCAGTAGTATGAGAAACATTTTCGTAGATAGGCGCTCCTCCTTGCCCCCGGAATTGCAGCGCTTTCGAGAAGAGGCCCAACGTGCGACCGAGGCTTACGATACTATCTATCACTTCCAGTCCCATATGCCGGATGGACAGCCGATACCCCCGGCCCGATTCATTAGTGACGAGTTCGCCGACGAGCTGGCTAAACTATCGGGCTTCGTAGGGACGCCTCAGGAGGTGTTGCCCAAGTTTAAGGCCTATTGGCAGGTGGCATCCCAATTCCCTAATGTGGGGTTTTTTGTGGTACCCCATGGCAGCAGGGGTGGTAGAATGCGTAGCTTCGAGCTGTTTGTGAAGGAGATATTGCCCAAACTGCGTTCGTAGCAAGGCACTATTATAAATCGCATCGCCAGTAGGTAAGGGAAGGCGTAAGATACCTAAAAGGAGATTAACATGCCTAAAGTAGGTGTTTTCATGTTCCAGGACTTTGGCTATCCCGCCTTCGTGGAGTCGGCCAAGCTGGCCGAGGAGAATGGCTTCGACATCTTCGGGCTCATAGACTCCACCGACGCCTATTCCGATTACTGCGCCTGGGACGGCCTGGTGGCTGTGAATACCTCTCGGATACGGATAGGACCTTGGGTAACGAATCCCCTGACGCGCCATCCCAGGGTAACCGCCAACCATATGCTGACTATCCACGAGCTTTCGAAAGGCCGAGCTATCCTGGGGCTGGGAGCCGGAGCCAACGCCGTACGAACCATCGGGTGGAAGCCTGCCACGACCTCCGTTTTACGAGAGGCTGTGGAGGTTATTCGGGCCAAGTTCCGAGAGAGGAAGGCTGATATTCCCATATATATGGCTGCTGGGGGGCCAAATTATACCAGAGTGGCTTTTCAATTGGCTGATGGGATCATTGGTGGGGGTGGAGGAGGAATCCGCTCATCGACTGAGGGGGTGATAGCAGGGTTTGAGCGCCTTAAGGCGGTGGCCAAAGAAGTCGGTCGAGATTTCAATTCTCTTCCGATTTGGGCGGGAATGGGTTTCGCGATCTCTCATAATAGAAAAGAGGCTATTGAAGAGATGAAGTGGAACGTGTCCCAACGGATGATGACTATATTTGTAGAGCGGCGTTCCAACCTTCTAGAGGGGCGTTCTAAGCTTCCTCCCCAGCTAGAACCCTTTCGAGAAGAGGCACAAAAGGTAGGCGAGGCATACGACTATTTCAATCATATGAGGTCTTATACCCCAGATGGCCAGTTGGCTCGCCATGCTCAGTTGGTGAGCGACGAGCTAATAGAGGCGGTTGGAGGCCTGCCGGCAGGAACACCTGATGATCTCTTGCCTAGCTTCAAGGCGCTGTGGCAGGCGGCTTCCTCCATGCCCAACGTGAACTTAGTCATTACGCCTCACGGAGGTAAAGGCGGACGGAAAAGGAGCCTTGAACTGTTCATGAAGGAGATATTGCCCAAACTGCGTTCGTAGCAGATGTCCAGAAATTCAGTTTAGCTCACATCTTTTGGGAGCGAAAAACAGGGCTTTCAGATGCATGTTTGCTACCTTAGCTCCTGGTATAACAAAAGGCAGTCTGCGCAATGTCGGATTGACAATGAGAAACCAGCCACTTAGATTAGGCGTATAAACAGAAGGCGACCTGGCAATGTTATTTAGGTGCAGTCCCTAAGAGAGGAAGGATCATATGGATTTTCGTTACCACTATACGAAAGAGCAGGAGGAGTTTAGAAAAGAGGTCAGGGACTGGCTCAAGGCGAATGTCCCCGACGAGATGAGGTCTCGACATGGAGGCTCATTCCAGGACCTGCCAGAGCACGTCTATAAGTTTTGGCGAGAGAAGCACAAGGTACTGGCAGCGAAGGGCTGGCTTTATCCCACATATCCGAAAGAGTACGGCGGCGGTGGCCTCTCGGCAAATCACGAAACTATCCTAACAGAGGAGTTCGAGAGAGCCAGGGTAGTGAGAGGCTTTAGCATGGGTTTGATCATTCCTACCCTCCTGGTCTGGGGTAGCGAGGAGCAGAAGCGAAAGTTCCTCGCGCCTGTCCTAAAGGCCGAGAAGATAGCCTTTCAGTTCTTTACAGAACCCCAGTCAGGGTCTGACCTGGCCGGTATACAGAGCCGAGCCGTCCGCGACGGCGACGACTGGGTCCTCAGTGGCCAGAAATGCTTCATTACGGGCCAGGGCGATCCCGACGTCCTCTTCGGCCCCCTTGTCACCGACCCCAACGCGCCTCGCCACCGGAATCTTGGCTTCTTCATAATCCCGTTTCCCAGCAAGGGGCTAGAGATGAAGCGTCAGAATCTTCTGAGCGGACACGAGTCGTGCTTCTTCTTCATGGACAATGTACGCATACCCGGCGGCGCGCTCGTCGGCGGCGACCACCAGGGGTGGCAGGTAGCCGGGACAACCCTGGAGATAGAGCACGGAGGCAGAGGCATAGCCTTTCCCAGAGATGAAGCCTTGAGTAACCTCATCAAGTACTCCAGGGAAAGCAACCACAACGGCCACACTATTGGAGAAGACCCGATTCTACAGCAGAAGGCTATGGAGGCCCTCATCAACTCCCGTATTCACACCCTCTTCTCCAAGCGCAACTATTGGATGTACCAGGCCAGGCAGGAGATGAGCTACCACGGCTCTCAGAACTCCATGTACGGAAAGGTGTTCCGTATGGTTAACGCCGACCTGGCAAGGGATATCATGGGCATGAACTCTCTCCTAGACGATCGGGATCCTCGGGCCCCCTTTGAAGGCAAGGCGGAGGCCTACCAGCGCAGCAGCCTGGTGGGTGCCCATCCTGGAGGTACAGTGGAGGTACAAAAGGTCATCATTGCACGGCGCATAGGCATCAGCCGCACCAGAGAGCGGGCCGCTGCGACTCCTTCTACCTCAGGCGTTTCTGGTGTCTAGAGCCGGGTATCCGCATATGCCGGAACGGGGTTTCTCAGAAGAGATGCCGTTTCCTTATTGATTGTGGTGTGATAGAACATAGGCTGGTGCATGGCGACTGCCGTTCGCCTTTTAATGGAGAGGAGGAATAATATGACGAGTCAGTCTTCTTCAAACAGCAGGGGAGGCGAAATTTCGGCCCTGGGACATCTGCGCGTCTTGGAGCTCCCTGGTGTGACAGGCCTCCACCTCGGCAAGATCTTGGCCGATATGGGGGCGGACGTGATAAAAGTTGAGCCTCCCGAGGGGGATTTTGCTCGCTCCGTAGGCCCCTTCTACAAGGATATGCCTCACCCAGAAGGGAGCCTCTATTTTTTGAACTTCAACACCAACAAGCGAAGCATTGTCATTGACCTGACCTCCCAAGAGGGACAACGCCTCTTCCGTCGCCTGGTTGCCACCGCCGACGTCGTTATCGAGAGCTTTCAACCGGGGTATCTGGACTCTCTTGGTCTGGGGTACAAGGAGCTTTCGCGCCTCAATCCTGGGCTGGTGACGACCTCCATCACCCCCTTCGGTCAGACGGGCCCCTACAAGGACTTCGTGGGCACAGACCTGATAGCCCAGGCCATGGGCGGGCTGATGTATATCCAGGGGGACGATACCAAGGCGCCATGCGTACAGCCCTGTGATCAGGCTTATCAGTTGGCCTGTACCCATGCCACCTATGCCACATTAGCCGCCCTGAACTACCGCAGAAGGAGCGGCCGCGGCCAGCACGTGGACGTATCCCTGCAGGATATCGAAGCCCACCTCCTATACACCATTTGCCGCTATGCTTTTAGCCTTGAAATAAATCGGAGAGTGGGAAATCAGTCAACTGGCGGAGGTCCCAATGGCTACTACACCTGCCAGGACGGACGAGACGTAAGCGTCTCAATGATCATGCCTCATCAGTGGAAATCCTTCAAAGAATGGATGGATAACGAGATATTGAAGGACCCTATATGGGATGATCGAGATCATCGTCGCGAAAACCCAGAGGTTCTTCCCGCGATCGTACAAGAGTTCATAGGGAGGTTTGACCGAGAGGAGTTCGTGCGGGAGGCGCAAAAAAAACGACTTCCTGTCATCCCTATCAATAACCTAGAGGATGTGGTAACCGACCCACAAAACCGGACCCGGGGAGACTTCTTTATAAAAAGCGCTCATCCCTATATAGGCGAGTACAGGCATCCGGGGGCTCCCTACCGCTTTACCGAGACGCCTTGGAAGATACGCCGACCGGCACCCCTTTTAGGACAGCACAAAGACGAGATTCTCCAGGAGTTGAAGAACGGTCCTCGTGTCAAGATTGTCAAAGGGTCAAATGGCCGTAGGTCCAATAAGGGCGATCTGCCCCTGGCGGGCGTGCGCATCGCAGACTTTACAAGGATTTGGGCAGGGCCCCTGGGAACTCGATATCTGGCGGACCTGGGTGCTGAGGTTATAAGGCTGGAGACCAACACCTTCCTCGATACTGGACGCGGTCGCGCTGTAGAAGTCGGGTTCCCTGACAGAAATAGGAGCAAGTTGAGCGTTAGCGTGGACTTCAAGACCCCCGAGGGTAGAGACTTGGTAAAGCGCCTGGTCCAGGTGAGCGATATCGTAATAGATAACTTTGCCAGTGGGGTTCTGGAGCGCCGTGGCCTGGGCTATGAGGAGCTGAAGAAGTGGAAGCCTGACATCATCATGATCTCCATGCCGGGCTTCGGCAACAAGGGTCCCTACGCCGACTACGTTGCCTTCGGCGCAGAGATGATGGCGGTTACAGGGCTGACGTATCTGTGGGGCTATGCAGACTCTCCCCAGGTAGCCCGTTCCAAGGTTTACTACACCGACTACGCCTCCGGAGCCATAGCGGCCTGCTGCATGATGATAGCTCTGGAGTGCCGCAACCAGACGGGTAAGGGGCAGCACATAGAGCTGGCCCAGTCCGAGGCTGCCACCACCACCATGGGGGTCGGCCTCCTGGACTACCTGGTCAATGGCAAGAACTGGGAGCCTTTGGGCAACAGGAACTTTACTGCGGCTCCCCACGGGGCCTATCCCTGCCGCGGCGACGATCAGTGGTGCGCTATTGCCTGCTGGACCCAGGACCATTGGGAGAGGCTATGCAAGGTGGCTGGAAAACTACCCTGGACTTCAGATCCCCGCTTCGCTACCCAGGAGTCCCGCTGGAAGAACCAGGATGCCCTGGACGCCGCCATAGGCTCCTGGACAAAGGAGTACACACCATATCAGATGATGCACATGCTGCAAAGGAACAGGGTGCCGGCGGGAGTCGTACAATCCGGCGAGCAGCTCTTCCATGATATTCATCTACGCGCCAGGAACTTCATAGTGCCAATAGAGCACTGCCCTCCCGAAGGGACGATGTGGCACACCTCGGTAAACGTGAACCTATCGGAGACTCCAGGGCGAGTCAGAGGGCTGCATGCCCTAGGCCAGGATAACGACTATGTGTTCGGCGAGATCCTTGGCCTCAGCAAGGATGAGGTGGCGCGATTGACAGAAAAGAAGGTGCTCTACTAGTTCCCATGAGCCTTGCAGCAAAAGTCGGGTAGTGTGGCTGATTTCGCCGCTCGTGGTTCGACAGGCTCACCATGAGCGGCTCGCCCTGAGCTTGCCGAGGGCGAAGGGGTTTGAGAGAGCGCCTTGTGAGAGCCGATTTATAGAACTAGTCACTAGTTGGATTCACAGTCGAAGCAGATAGACAAAAAACGAGAGCGGGGAAACATGCCCCGCTCTCGTTTGCTTCTCTGAACCGTATTTTGGGCGATTCGCCCACCCGCAGTCTCGCTACTGCTTGAACCAAGAACTCTCAAAGGAGCGGGAGCCCCATGAGAAGATGAAGGTGTACAGGCTGGGCCCGGTGTTCTCTAACCTGGGCGACAGGATGGTGAAGTACATGGGATTTACAAGATCGAGCCTATAAATGTTCTCATCCCCTAGGTCGAAGAGCTTCTTCAAAGCCTCGCGCTGTTTCGCGGGGTCGAAGGTAGTCCTTACGGCCACGGCCGCCTTGTCCACCTCGGGATCGTTGATGAAGTAGAGGTTGTTGGCAGACTTGGAGTACATGGCCATATAAGATGCGGAGTCCCAGTTAGTGCCAGGGGTGACGGTGGAGAGCCAGATCATGTTGTCGTAAGTCTTGCTCTGGGCAGCCTGGGCGGCGGATAAGGACTCCTTGGGTGTAATCTTGACGTCAACATTCAGGTTCTGCTTCCATTGAAATACGAGCTGCTCCAACGCCGCCAGGTTGGCGCCGGCTAGGCTGGAGGCGGTTATTACGCTGGATGTGAAGCCGTTGGAGTATCCGGCCTCTGCCAGAAGCCTCTTGGCCTCCGGCAGATTGAACTGAAGGTACTTTCCCCGCTCCTCCAGGAGAGGAGGAGTATCCCAACCCAGGGCGTCCATAGGGATCTGCATGGATATGTAGCCTGCATTTTCGTAGGCAGTTTTAAGAATGGCGGCTCGATCCTGGCCCATAGAAAGGGCCCGGCGAACCCGGATGTCGTTGAAGGGAGCCTTGTCCAGGCGCATGGCCAGGTGGACCTCGGCGCCGGCGATGGGGTGCATCAGGCCCGGGCACGCGGGGCACTCCTTCAAAACCTTTTCAATAAGAGACGTGCTAGCACCGACGGTCTGATGGTGGAGTCTCCCGGATATGAAGCCCGCGTAGGCGGCAGCCGAGTCACTTATCTTTGAGGCGAACAGGCCATCGAGGTAAGGGAGCTGCATACCGGTATGACCCTTGAGGTGATATTTGGGGTGTCGCTTGGCTACCCAATCCTCATTGGGGGCGTAGTCCGTCACCATGTAAGGGCCGAAACCTATGCACCAGGTCTTGGTACCTCCCGGCTGTTGCTCCATCTCGGGAGCGGTGAACTGGACGCCCGCACCAGCAAGCAGCGCCGGCAGGAGAGAGTAGGGCTCGCTGGTCTTGACGATGAGAGTACTTGGATCCTTGACGGTGACTTCGCTGATGATTTGGAAGGAGCCTGAGTAAACGCTATTGGCCTTATATGACTCAATGTTCCACTTCAGGTCCTCGGCGGTTACCCTGCGGCCGTTGACGGGAGCCCTATCGTGCCAATAAACGTTGGGGTTGAGCTTGAACTCCCAGGTACGCTCGTCCACCAGCCTCCAGGACTCGGCGGCGTCGGGCCTGGGTATAGGGGTAACCATCCCTCCGGTAACGAAATCGAAGCTGCTCCTCAGGAGGCCTCCGTAGCAGGCTCCGGCACCACCGCCAACTCCGGCGATGGCGATTTTAGGATCCCAATGGGGTATATTGGCTGTTCTGCCACCCACGAAGGTTCCCCCGTATCTGGGTTGGCTGGCTGGTATTCCCGGGTCGGCATACCACTTCATCTGTTGAGGGTACCTGGCGAACAGGGCCTTCAACTCCGTGGAGAGTTTGAGTTTTTCCACGACAACAGGGGTTGCGGTAGCCGGGATCGCCGTGGGCGGGACCGCTACCGTAGCGGCAGGCG
>JACQTT010000088.1 GCA_016210665.1 Chloroflexota bacterium
ATCGCGCGACGTGCCCAGGCAGCAGCAGCCCGAAATCCTATAGAGGCCCGGGCACTGCTTGTCCTGGCTGGTGGCGACCGCAGAGCTCTCACGGCAGCCCACGTGGCCGAGGCTTACCACGCCGGCGACGCTTTGGCCGGACGCCTTGTCAACCAGACAGGTGAGACGCTCTCCGCCGGAGTGGCCTCTATTGTGAACGGGCTAAATCCTTGCCTGGTTGTCCTGGGAGGTGGCGTAATCGAGGGGCTTCCAGAACTGGTGAGGCAGGTGGAGCAGGGCATCCGCCAACGCGCCTTGGCAGCAGCCATTGCTCACCTTAGCATCGTCAAAGCGACGTTAGGAAGACATGCCGGCGTAGTCGGCGCCGCAGCCCTGGCCCGCCGACGATTTGAGGGAACTAAAAGGTTAGACGGGTAATAGTTCAAGATTATCCTCTTCTTGATCTTCCTAATAGCGGACGAGGTGGACAAGGCCAAAGCAGAGCACAATTAGAAGTGTACACCTCGGCACTATGCCCAATGCCGAAGGGTCGAAGGGTGAGCGGCTCATGGTTCGACAGGCATGTCCCGAGCTCGCCGAAGGGCTCACCACGAGCGGCATTTTGGCCGAACAACAAACTGATACACTGCCAGGCTCTGCGTAGAGATGATTTAGGAAATAGCGAGGCCCCTTGGACAATGAGGGGCCTCACTATTTCCACTACGCTCTTAACCCATTAGTTCTTGAACCAGCCGAGATCCAGATTACGGGCCCCCCAGGAGTAGACGAAGGTGTACAGGGTAGGGCTAACATTCTCTGCGTTTGGAGCAACAATGTGGAAGGTGAAGGCGGTTATGAGATTGAGGCGATAGATGTTCTCCTCATCCAGGTCGAAGAGCCTCTTGTAAGCCTCCCGCTGCTTCACGATGTCAGAGGTGGCCCTCTGGGCTGTGGCCCACCTGTCCACCTCGGGGTCGTCTATGAAGTAGAAGTTGGTGGGGGACTTGGAGTACATGATGCTATAGGAGGAGGAGTCCCAGTTGGTGGATGGAGTGACTACGCCCATGAGAGTCATGGCATTGTATTTCCGCTGTACGTAACTAGCGTAGTAGGCTGTATACTCCAGGGGATTGAAAGCGACATCTACGTTCAGGTTCTGCCTCCATTGAAATTGGACCGTCTCTATCTCCGATAGCTGAGCGCCACTAGTAGTCGCATTCATGTCCATGGTAGCCTTGAACCCGTTGGGGTATCCGGCCTCGGCCAGGAGCCTCTTGGCCTCAGTAAGGTTGAACTGGAGGTACTTGCCCCGCTGCTCTAGAGATGGTGTATTGTCCCACCCCAAGGCGTCCTGGGGGATCTGGGTGGATACATAACCTACCCCACCCTTAAAGACGGTGTCAAGGATGGCTTGGCGGTCTATGCCCATGGACAGAGCCCTGCGAACGCGGGCATCGTTGAAGGGAGCCTTGTCCAGGCGCATGGCTATGTGCCAATCGAAGCCGGTATTTGGGCTTATTATGGCTGAGCAGGTCGGACACGCCTTCAGGGCACTATCGAGTTCTCCTACCCCTCTTCCGAAATTAAGTAGAACGGAGGTTTTCCCGGTGATGAAGCCGGCGAACACGGCGGCGGGGTCAGAAAACCCTGGAGCTGCAACGCCATCGAAGTAGGGAAGCTGCTGGCCTGTGCGGGGATCCTTGTAGTGATACTTGGGGTGTCTCTCGGCGGACCATTCCGTACCGGGCTGGTACTGCTTCACTGCAAAGGGGCCGAAGCCGACGCACCAGGTCTTGGGACCACCCGGCTCCTTCTCCATCTCCGGGGCGGTGAACTGGAGGCCCGTGCCTGACAACACGGCTAGGAGATGAGCGTAGGGCTCGCTGGTCTTGATGACAAGGGTCTGCGGGTCTTTGATGGTGACTTCGCTGATGATTTTCAAAGAGCCAGAGTATATGCTGTTCTCCCGGTACTGCTCTATGTTCCACTTCAGGTCTTCGGCGGTGACTCTGCGGCCGTTGACGGGGGGCCTGTCGTGCCAGAAGACGTTGGGGTTGAGCTTGAACTCCCAGGTGAGGTCGTCCAGGCGCTTCCAGGACTCGGCGGCGTCGGGCGAGGGTATGGGGGTAGTGCGCCCTCCGTACTTGTCGGCGACTTGCCTTAGCAAGCCACCGTAGCAGCTTGAGCTGCCCGACAAAGCTGACGCCGAGGAGATCCTGGGGTCCCAGTGGGGCATGTTACTGCCGGACGTGCCAGCTCTCCTAAAAATGCCGCCGTACCTGGGCTGGGTGGTGGGCCGTTTGAGGTCGCCGAACCACTCAAGCTGAGGGTATTTGACCAACAGGGACTGCGTCTCCTTTGACAACTCGTACTTGATTAGGGGTGCCACCGTTGCCGTGGGCGCCACAGTAGGCGCTGGCACCACCGTTGGAGCGGGGGCAATAGTAGGTACTACTGCTGGAGCCTTTGTCGGTGTTGGCGGCACAGGGGTCGCCGTGGGCGCAGCCGCACGGCAGCCAACAACGGTCAGCGAGGCTACAAACAGAAACAGGATTGGTATCCAAAACAGCTTACGCTTGTGCATGACGTGCCCCCTTATTATCTGATGTCTCTTCGGCCTTTAACCTACCATATTTGCGAAGTTAATAACACACATACTAGGGATTGTCAATAGCTCGTATAGAGATTCGGAAAAGGAAAGCGACGCACTCTTGGTGCTATAATTGTCTTTATTCCCTCTAAGGTAGGAGCAGCATGGAGCTTCCCATCGCCATTGCGCCCGCAGGGCAATCCGTCGCTCCCCAGTTCGAGCGGCTGGAGCAAGCCACTGACCTGACGAGCCTCTTTTCCAGGTTGCGTTCCACACCCTATCCCATGTTCCTCGATAGCGCTATGTCTGACTCACATTTGGGACGGTTCAGCTACCTGACCGCAGATCCATTCCTGATACTGCAATCTAGAGGGCATCGAGTTTACTGCGGCCCCGAAGGAGAGCTCAAAGAGACAAGCGACGATCCCCTGAATCTGCTAAAGGAGCTTCTTGAGCGCTTTGCCACTCCTTCCCTGCCTGGTCTCCCACCATTTCAAGGAGGAGCTGCTGGATTCATTGGTTACGACCTGGGACGACTCCTGGAACGGCTGCCAGCTCTAGCGGCCGATGACCTGGAGTTGCCAGACCTATGTCTTGCCTTCTACGATTGGGTCTTAGCTCACGACAACCTATCTGGAGAGACTTGGCTCATCTCAACCGGCCTCCCCGAAAGAACCGTGGAGAGAGCCCGATGGCGCCTCCAATGGGCTCACGACCGTATCACCATGCCGATCTCAACTAAGGAAGACCTGGCAATACATTCGGAGATCGCTCCTCTCCGCTCTACCTTCACCCGAGAAGGCTATCTGGCGGCCGTCCGGCGAATAAGGGACTACCTGGCTGCTGGAGACGTCTATCAGGTCAACCTCTCTCAGCGGTTCGAGATCCCTTTCCTGGGCGACCCCTGGCCTCTGTATCTGCGCCTGCGCCAGGTCAACCCTTCCCCCTTCGCCGCCTATCTGGAGTTCCCAGGAGTTACTGTCCTCAGCGCGTCCCCAGAGGAGTTCCTGAGGGTGGAGGGGCGACACGTAGAGACGCGGCCTATCAAAGGGACACGTCCCAGGGGAGAGACCTCTGAGGAGGACAGCGCTCTGGTCCAGGCATTGTCGGCCAGTGAGAAGGAGCGGGCTGAGAATATTATGATTGTGGACGTACTGCGGAACGACCTCGGCCGGGTCTGCCGGGTCGGCTCGGTCCAGGTTCCCTCTCTGCTTGCTGTAGAGCAGCATCCTACGGTGTACCACCTGGTCTCTACGATAACGGGCGAGCTCACAGAGGAAGTCAGCCCTGTTGACCTACTCCGGGCCTGCTTCCCCGGCGGCTCCATAACAGGAGCGCCCAAGATCCGAGCCGCTGAGATAATAGAGGAGCTAGAGCCTACCCGCCGTGGCATCTACTGCGGCGCTATCGGTTACCTGGGGTTTAACGGTACCATGAACACCAGCATCGCCATCCGCACAATGGTAATCAAGAAGGATATCCTGACCTTTAGCGTTGGAGGTGGCATTGTCATGGACTCGGACCCCGAGGCGGAGTATCAAGAGACGTTGCACAAGGCTCGCGGTCTCATGAGAGCCCTGGGGTACGATGGGTGAGACGGTCCTTTACGTCAACGGTCGTTTCCTGCCGGAGAGTCAGGCAAACGTCTCCGCTCTGGATAGGGGCTTCACCCTTGCCGATGGCCTCTTCGAGACAATGGTGGCTGTGCAAGAGCGTGTATTCCGACTCGATGACCATCTCTCCCGTCTTATGAAAGGAGCAGATTGGCTGGATCTTAGCCTTCCTACCCCGGATGAGTTGGCCGGGGCAATCCGGGAGACCTTGCGGCGCAATGGCCTGCCACGCTCCGTCGCCCGCCTGACTGTAACGCGGGGGATGGATACGGGGCGAGGACTCTCCATTCCGGAGGGAGCTTCTCCTACAGTCGTGGTCCGGGTCATGACCAGACAACGGCTGCCAAGCCAGAACTCAGGTCGAAGTCTCACCATCTCCACCCTTCGCCGGGATGAGGCGTCTCCCCTTTCTCAGTTCAAGTCCCTGTTCTACACCCAGGGAATTGTAGCCAGGCTGAAGGCGCAACGAAGCGGTGCCGACGACGCCTTGCTGCTGAACACCAAGGGCAAGGTGGCCTGTGCCACATCCAGCAACCTGTTCCTGGTGCGGCGCGACGGAACACTGGTCACTCCTCCTCCTTCTGACGGTGCCCTACTGGGAATAGCGCGGCAAACAGTCATGGAGTTGGCCCGCAGCCTAGACATCTCTCTAGCAGAGGATTCCATAGCCCCAGAAGAGCTATCGGAAGCGGAGGAGGTCTTCTTGACCAACGTCGTCACAGGCCCAGTGCCCGTTGTATCTGTAGATGGGCGTCTCATAAGAGGAAGTGAGCCGGGTCGGGTGAGCCTGGCTCTGGCAACCTCCTATGCGGCGATGGTGGAGGGAGTGGAGGAATAATAGAAGCTACTCGGAAAAGCGGCTTCTACCCCCGCCTGAAGGCGGGGGCATCCATGCCCCACCCTTCAGGGTGGGGTCTGACAGGCAATTTCCAAACAGCATCGAGACGCTGCCACTGAGGGAGACAGACCCCCGCTATAGAATAGGTACGCTTTAGCGGGTGAACCAGCTCTCCAGCACCCGCTCAAACTCCTCCTTGTCTCGCCGATAGCGCGGTGAGGGCGCTTCTAGAGTCATGCTAGGCGAGGGGTAGGCGTAGAAATTGCCCGAGCCGAAGGCTGCCATACCGTCTCCGACATCTACGTAGCAGAATCCCCTACCGTCAAATCCTGACGCTGGTACTCCAGTAATCTCCGACGCTATGATTCGCGCCACCACGGCTGCTTCGGCTTCGGCGAAGACCCCAGCCTTAGGAAGAAGCATCATATTCGGCAGCCGAATGGATGTGACATCGCCGATTGCAAACACGCCGGGAAACCGAGTCTCCAGCGTGCTGGGGTCCGAGAGAATCTTGAGGTTTTGGGGATGGACGGGGACGTAATCGGTAGAATCTGTAAGCCCGGCCTCCTCTATCAGGCGCGAGGCTTTGTGGGGCGGAACACCGATCAGCAGGTCGTACGATGCCTCTTCCGAACCAAAAAAGAGCCTGTGCGAGGCGCCATCTATCTTTGAAACCGTCCGCTCCGGGTAATACTGGATTTGCCGCTCTGTCAGCATCACCCGCAAGGCTTCACCCACCGCACGGCCAGCCACGGGCATTGGTTGCTTCTCTGGGGTAAACAGGGATATCTCCACTTCTCCTCGAACGCCGCGCTTCCGAAGAAGCCAGTCTGCTAGAAAGGCCGCCTCATAAGGAGCTGCTGGGCAACGGAAGGGGGTGCGGGCAATCAGGATGGCCACCCTTCCTTTTTGGAACTCCGAGAGGAATCTCTGAAGCTCTACGGCTCCCCTGCCGGTGTAAAGATTATGGGCCGATTCTGCGAAACCTGGCACACTGTTGGGAGACTGCTCGGTGCCCAGGGCGATAATAAGGTAATCTCCTTGCAGAGCTCTGGCATTGGTGTGTATGGTACGGGTCTCTGGCTCTATACGCTGGACTTCCTCGTGAATCCATTCTATGCCTTGACGGGAGAGCTTCGACATAGGGCGGCTCACATCCTCCGGAAACCTCCTTTCGCCCGTCATGACCCAAAGCAGGTTAGGACAGAGAAAGTAGCTATCTTTTCTCTCCACCACCAGGACTCGATGTTCAGACGGCAGGAGACCGCGTAAGTGATGGGCTGCCGTTAAGCCACCCCAACCACCTCCCAAGATGAGGATCGTCTTTCCTTCCATCAATCACCAATGCAGAGCGCCAGGTTTTAGCTCACCAGATAGAGGGTGGGATAGATGAACACCCAAGCCACGTCCACGAAGTGCCAGTACTTAACGGCGCCTTCCACACCCCAGTAGCTGCCAGAGGTGAACCGGCC
Source organism: Chloroflexota bacterium (assembly GCA_016210665.1). Classification (GTDB taxonomy): domain Bacteria; phylum Chloroflexota; class Dehalococcoidia; order Lucifugimonadales; family JACQTT01; genus JACQTT01. Next base: position 6,493 of record JACQTT010000088.1, read on the forward strand.
CTTTCGGCCTAGGAAGAGAACAATGCCCAGCAGGATGAGGCCGCTGAGGACGTGAGAGGCATGGACTCCCGTAAGGGTAAAGAAGATGGTCCCGAAGCCAGTAGATGGGGGAAAGTGGGTAAAGGCCTCACGCCACTCGACTCCCACGCCTATTATGAACAGCAATCCCAATCCTATGGTCATAAGGATGTTGTTGCGAAAGCCCCTCTGGTCGCCGTGGGCGGCGGCCATCTCGCTGCGATAGGCGGTGAGGCTACTCGCTACCAGGATGATGGAAATGACCAAGCCTAGGGGCTGGTTCAGCTCGGCAGGCCGATGTACCCCCTGGAGGAAAAACCGGCTGGAGAGGAGAGCGGCGAATAGGAAGCTGTCAGATATGATGAACAGCCATAGTCCTAAGCGGTTGATGGACAGGCGGTCGTGGACTGGATGGGAGGCAGTCGCTTCAACCATTTCTATTTACTCCTCCCTTCGCCAGAGTTGGGTAAAGTGCATGAAGTACTGGACTATGGGCCAGGCACCAATTACCGCAAGGACAGCCAGCAAAGGCCATGCGCCGCCCTTCATGTTTACGCCCAGGACGTACTCTATGATCTCGATGACTATCAGCACTCCGAAGACGATGAATCCCAATCGCATCTTCGACGGAAGTTCAGTTCTATGCACTTCTACACCTCCCCATAATGACCGGAGCCCTATCTTTCATCCTCGCTGCCCCCTCCCACCGGCGCCGGTGCGGCGTGCACCGAGCCAGGGACGCCGTAGTCGTAGGGATGTCCCACCACAACAGGTGGATGAGGGAAGTTCTCCAAGGGAGGCGGCGAAGACGTCTGCCACTCCAGGGTGCGCGCCCGCCAGGGGCTGGCCGATGCCACCGTGCCTCTTGCCCAGGAGCGCACCAGGTTGTAAACAAGTATCAGGAAGCTGGCAGCAAGGAAAAAGGAGGCGATGCTGACAAAAAGATTTATCCCCGCCAAATCCGGTATATAGTCCGCTACCCTACGGTTCATCCCTTGGATCCCTGCCCAGAACATGGCTAGGAAGGTCACATTGTAGGTTAGGAACATGGACCAGAAGTGAACCTTGCCTAGCTTCTCGTGGTACATCCGGCCAGTGACTTTGGGAAACCAGTAATACAGCCCTGCCATGATGGCGAATATCTCCCCCCCCATGATGGTGTAGTGGAAGTGGGCGACCACAAAGTAGTTGTCCTGCAACTGGATGTCCGTGGGGACATCGGCCAGGAAGATGCCCGTGACACCTCCGATGAGGAAGTTAAAGACGAAGGCTATGGCAAAGAGCATGGGGGTAGTAAGCCATAATCGCCCCATCCAGATGGTCCCCAGGGCCGCCAGGAAGACCACCCCCGTGGGAATAGAGATCAATTCCGTAGTGACCATAAAAGGGATGTGGAGGGAGTTGGGCATCCCGCTGGTGTACAGGTGGTGCGCCCACACGATAAAGCTGAGTCCCACGATACCCAGAAAGGCACCCACGACCCACTTGTAGGCGAAGAGGGGTTTGCGAGAGAAGTGAGTAAGCACTTCCAGGGCTATCCCAAAGGCGGGCAGGATCATGATATATACCGCGGGGTGGGAGTAGAACCAGAAGATGTGCTCATAAAGCAGTGGATTTCCCCCCTCTGAAGCCCTGAAGAAGGACATGCCCACCACCCTATCTAGGATGATCATGAGGAGGCCATAGGCCACGAACTGGGTGGCGGTCAGGCTGATAAGGGCGGCGGCGAAGATGGACCAGACGAAGATAGGCAGCCGCCCCCACGTCATCCCCGGCGCACGCAGCTTTATGATGGTAGTGAGGAAGTTCAGGCCCCCCAGTATGGAGGAGACGCCAAAGGTCAAGAAGGCCAGCAGGAAAAGGAGTTGACCGTGGGCGTTGATCACGCTCAAGGGTGGGTAGGCCGTCCAGCCAGAGTCGAAGCCGCCGAAGAAGGGGGTGAGAAGCAGCAGCACCGCCACCGGGGGAATAATCCAGTAGCTTAGGGCGTTGATCCGTGGGAAGGCCACGTCATCGGCTCCGATCATGAGGGGGAGGAGAAAGTTGGCGAATCCTCCAATGATAGTAGCCACAGCCACGGCGATCATCATGATGCCGTGAAGGCTCATGGTGGTGTTAAACTCGTTGGGCCCCAGGATGTTCTTCCCTGGTGCCATCAACTCCACCCTCATCAAAACGGAGGCAATTCCTGCCAGGAGCATGACGACGACAAAGGTCACCAGGTACTGAACGCCGATGATCTTATGGTCGGTGGTAAAGCGGAAGAAGCGGCGCCAGTCGTGGCCGGCCTCCCCTTGGACGGGCAAGCCTACCCACTCCCTGCCCCAGGCATCCCACAAGCCCACCCCCAAGAGCCATCCCAGGAGGGCAAAGACGTAGCCCAGGACAATGACAGGCTCAGTGGACGGGCGATTGGTGAGACTCGTGAAAAGCAGGCCTAGCCCTGCTCCAATGAGGAGTCCCACCAGGGCGAAGGACAACCCTTTGAGTATGGGTTTCAAACCAGATGCAGCAGCCATCTTTTCTCCTCAACCTAATTACTTCGTCTGGCCAGCTTGGACTGCTGGGCTGCCCAGGCATCAAACTCCTTCTGCTCCACGACCCTCACCGGAACCTGCATTACGCTATGTCCTATGCCGCACAGCTCGGCGCACTGGAGTCGGAAGTTGGGGTCGTTCTGAAAGCCTCCCGTCCTGTTCGGGGTAGCGTGCACTGTGGTTACCATCCCCGGGACGGCATCTATCTTCATCCTGAAGGCAGGCACCCAGAAGGCGTGAAGAACGTCCAGGGAGGTGACCTCAAAACGGACGTGTTTGCCTACCGGAAGCACCAGCTCCTGGAAGGTGTTTATCTTCTGCTCGGGGTAGGTTATCCTCCAGCCAAAGCGCATCGTCTCCACTTTCACCACCAGGTCCGGCTCCCTGTCGGCTCGGTCTGCCAGTTCCCGCATTCCGGTTATACCTGGATGTACTATCATGAGCGCCGTCAGGCCGATGGTTGCCAGGAACCAGACGAACAGAACGGGGCGATTGGTGTGAATGGGAGGGCCATCCTGAGAGGGGGTTCCCCGACTGCGGAAACTGGCGAGGGAATATAGCAGGGTTGCTAGCACGAAGGCGAGGACGGGGACTGCCAGGATCATAAGAAAGGTGAAGGCATTATCTACTATCTCCCCCTCCTCGGCCGCCACCACGGGGAACATGCCCGGTGCCAGGCGCACCACCAAAAACTCCCCAACCACGGCGAGGAGAAGCCAAAGAAGGAGAACGATCAATGCGTGTCTATTCAAAAGAGACCTGCCTTTCTGCGGTCTCCCCAGGCGACAAAGCAATGTTAAGATGATGGCCTTGAGACAAGAACAGTCTCCACCGAAGGGCTTTTGTAGTCATTAGCACCCGAGGCATTTCACGGCTCATTTTGAACACATAACAGAGCCAAAACAAGGTGCGAACACACCAATGTTGTCAAGGTCATCTCAAAACTGCGCTTGCTATGAAGAACATGTTTGTCGCGGCGTCAGGCCGTCCAAAGCCAAGCTAGTGTCCTGTCCCCGAAGTTCACTGCAAATGTCATTGCGAGGCCCGATGATTCGAGGTTCTCACCACAGGCTTCGGAGGGCCGTGGCAATCTGGCGGCAGGGGGGCCACCCCTCCTCCGGATTGCTTCGTCCTCCCGACTCTGTCGGGACTCCTCGCAATGACGATTTGTCGGCATATTCCAGGGACACCACACTAGCAGGGTGCTGTATCCCGCTGAAATCGGGACTCCCGGTTAAGGGGCTTCGCCCCTCTGCACTCCCCTCTTTCTAAAGGCGAGCTAGATCAGACGATGTCGGGAGGCATACACCACCGCCTGGAGGCGATTCTTCATTCCAAGTTTCGTGAGAAGACGGGTTATGTGGTTTCGGGCGGTAACCGGTTGCACGGACAGGGTATCTGCAATCTGAGCGGTGCTCATACCCGTCGCTAACAGCCGCAGCACCTCCGACTCACGGCGCGAAAGCTTGGGCAGCGGCGTAAGACTGAGATTAACCTCTTCAGCCAGGTTAACGCCATCTTTGTCCAGCAGGTGCCGAACTGCCGAGGCGGCCCTCCGGGCAAACTCCTCGATACGGCGGCGGCGGGTCACGTCGCGGAAAAGGTGGAGGACCTGGAATCCGTTGCGGCCTTTCCCCGGAATGGCTACGCTGACGTTGAGCCACTTCTCCTCCCCCGAGGCGTCGGTGGAGAGAATGTCGTAGTTGGGGGATGGGCGGCCACGGCGAGCCTTCTCCATTACGGGGCAGTTAGGCCTGCAAAGTCGGTTGTTCCGTGTGTCTCTACCTCCTAAAACCTCATAACATAGCCTACCATTCACATCACCAGGAGGATAGCCTGTGATGCGCTCTGCACCTTCGCTCCAATATACTATTCTCTGTTCGGAGTCCACGGCAAAGACACCGTCGTGGGTTACAAGGTTCTGCAAGTCGGTTGAATTCTTGCTGTCTGTTTGTTCTTTAATCATAGACACGCCTCCCTCTCCCTGCTCTGCATACACTTTTTTGTCTCTGGTCAAATGGAGCTGATGGTATTGTTAGCTTGAGGCTGACGGATAAGACCCGCGTGTCCCTGTGCCGTTGACAACTACGTCTGCCAGCGCCTCGATAAATGGGCGAGAGTTGTTCAGCATTTCAATTCTTCTTAAGTGTATCTCCAATCCCTTAGCTAGCTCCTGAGCCTCTATGTCTATGTCAAATAGGATCTCCAGATTATCCGACACGAATCCAATGGGCACAACTAGAACCTGTTTTTTACCCTCGCTCGCTAGCTCCCCTAGGGTCTCAAGGATGTCTGGCCCCAGCCAGGGCTCGCCAGTGTGGCTGGCACTCTGATAGGCAAATCGCCAAGAAGGGACGCCGGCGGCCTCTGCTACTAACTTGGCACTCTCACGAAGCTCGTTGGGGTAGGGGTCTCCCCACTGTTGTATTCGCCTGGGGAGGCTGTGAGCCGTGAATACCACCTCCACCTCCGCCGGATTTCTTGAGGGAAAGCCCCTGATAGCCTCATGAATCCTCTGGACTACGGCATCAGTAAAGAGAGGATTTGCATACCAGCTCTCGGTGAAACGCACCTGAAGGTTAAGGGATAGAGAGCTTATAGCTTCCTCCAGGGCACTGCGATATCCGTCTATGCTCATTTTGGAATAATGGGGTGCCAGGGGGAGGGCGATAAGCCCGTCCACATGGTCGGCTGCTACGCTAGATACGGCTTCTGCGATAAAGGGATGCCAATGCTTCATCCCCACGTATACCTTATACTGAGCCTTGTTTTCTCTGTTAAGGCGTTGCTCCAGCAATGTAGCGATGTCCTGGGTGATCTCCAGTAGCGGGGTGTGACCACCTACTCTTCGATACCGATCTGCGAGTTCCTCTACCTCCTCACTGGTAGGTACGCGTGCGCCTCGTATAGAACGGTAATAATCTTCTACCTCCGAGAGGTTTCTGGGAGTGCCATAAGCCATGAGTAGAACGCCAAGGGACTGAGACATACTTATCTCCTGGACATAGTTTAAGGAAGAGCGCTTCCTTTTATAGTTTGGGTACCTTCCCGTAGATGCACGATGCGTTGGGACAACAACTGGCGCACTCGTTGAGATGCCTCCTTACCCTGCCGTATGCAATCGGGTATGCCGACACCCTGATAGGACGCCCCGGCAAGAAAGACCCCTGGAAGGTCGGTTAAAGTCTGTTGCAGCTCCTTGAGCCAAGTCAGGTGGCCTATCTTATACTGGGGCATAGCCTGAGGCCACCGGTGAACCCACGACCGTTCCGCCGCTCCTCGAAGCCCCAGTATCGGTCGTAGCACGTCAGTAGCCAGGCGCACCACCGTTAAATCGTCCTGGTTCAGGAAAGAGTTATCCCCCGACCAGCCTAAAAAGGCCCGGAGAAGTACCCATCCCTGGGGCACTCGCCCAGACCATTTGGAGGACGACCAGGTGCAGGCGGTAATCAGGGAAGGCTCTACTCTGGGCACCAGGAACCCGCTGCCGTTCAAGGGGTGGGTGACGGCATCACGACGAAAGGCTAGGGTAACGCTTGCGGTAGGGGCGAAGGTCAGCCGCCCCAGAAGGAGGGCTGTCTGTGGAGAGATGGGGCGTAATAGCACCGAGGAATCGGAGGCTGGAATGGCCAGCACAACACAGTCTGCATCAATATAATCGCCTCCTTGTAGGGACAGGTGGAAGGGGGGGTGGTCATGCTCCCTATGGTGAATTATCGCAGTGACACGGCTACCAAGTACGAACTTGAAATCTGTAAGGCTGTTAGCCATGGCTTTAGGAAGAGAGGCCATCCCATTGCGGAGGGAGATGAAGGGACTTGCTGAGGTACTACTGGGACGGGGGCGGGCTTGGACAGCTCGAAGACCGCGCGTTAGACTGCCATACTGCTCTTCCCACTGGGCGAGGGCTGGGAAGAGCTCACGCAGGCCCAGTTGTTGAGCATCTCCAGCGTATAGGCTGGCGGTGAAGGTTTCCACAAGCCGCTCAGACACCTCTCTCCCCAGGCGACGGCGAAGGAAAGCTGCTAGAGATTCATCCCCACCATTGCGGCGCCTTCGGATAAATGGCTCCATGCTAGCCCGTAGTTTCCCTCTCCAGGAAAGGAAGGAGGCTTTCCAGAGGTCACCGGCGCGGGTGGGTACCACTCCCATAAGTCCTCTAGGTACAGAGTGAAGCTTGCCCTGGTAAAGGAGAAACACGCCATGGGACGCTTGGGAGAGGAGGTCGGGCTCCATACCCAGCTCCTTAGCCATCTCAAGTGCCCACGGTTTTTGTGTAAGGAAGCTATCTGGCCCACCTTCGACGACGAAACCGTCTTCGACTGAGGTAAGGAGCTTTCCTCCTATACGCTCGTCCTTTTCCACAAGCGTCCCTTTGAGCTCCCAGCCCTCTTCTTTGGCAGCCTGTTCCAGGAAATGGGCGGTGGCGAGCCCTGTAACACCTCCACCTACTACAGCCACCGAAACGCTTGGTCTATCCATCGCGAACCTCCTGATCAGCTATCGCTACCCTTTGACGAGAGGGTTCGTAAGGGCAGAGGGGGTCACTTTCCATTGGGTCTCCAGTAGCGGCATAGGCCCTTGCCCGAGAACCACCACAGATTTGGCGGTACTCACAAAATCCGCATTTGCCCTTCAAACCATCCGGCTCCCGAAGGACACAAAAGAGGGGCGCGCTGCGGTATATCTCCACTGGGTTGTGGCGGCGGACATGCCCGGCCGCCAAAGGCAAGAAGCCGGAAGGGTACACCGCCCCGGTGTGAGAGATAAACATAATCCCATTGCCGTCCCGTACTCCAAAGCCACTCCGGGCACTTCTGGTGTCAGAGGCCCGGCTCCCGTCCTTCCGCTCCGACGTTGCCTGCTGCAGGACAAACCTTCGATAGTGAGGGGCCTCTGTGGTTCTGATGCGGAAAGGAGAATGCTGGGCCGTTTCATATGTCCACCGCATCACGTCTTCACTCTCTTCAGGAGTAACTGCTTTAAGGATTGCACCTCGGCCAACCGGGATCAGGAAGAAGAGGGCCCACTGGGTGATACCGATGTCGGTTAGTTGGGTAAAGATGTCCGGCAGCTCGTCAAGGGTCTGGTCACAGACCAGGGTATTGACTTGAAGGGGAAGGCCGGTAGCCTTGGCCCAGCGGGCCGCCTGGAGCGTCCTGTCGAAGCTGCCAGGCACGCCGCGAATGGTATCGTGACTATGAGGAGTTGAACCATCCAGACTGAGAGCCATCATCCATATCCCTGCCTGTTGGAGACTCAAAATCATCTCTTCGGTGAGAAGGGGAGTGCCGGAGGGTGTAACGGATACAGTGAAGCCAAGGTCCCTGGCATAGGCGATGAGATCGAAGAGATCGGAGCGCTTCAGGGGGTCGCCTCCTGTAAACACCAGGTGGGGCAGGGGCTTTTCAAAGCTGGCTAGCTGTTCCAGCAGGGCATGTCCCTCCTCGTTAGTTAGCTCTTGGGGATGACGCCATGGTACGGCTTTGGCGCGGCAGTGCTTGCATGCCAGGTCGCACGCCCTTGTTAGCTCCCAGTAGATAAGCAGCGGCTTTTCTTTGTAGTTCACAAAATCACTCCATGGTGAACTTCCAGGCGATTACAGGAATGGCCTGCGCGGGATAGCAACATATAGTGACCAACATACGGCATTATACAACTTCTCTAGACAAATTTGACCTGTGCCGCGGCTCTAAAGGTAGTCTTCTAGGTAGTTTGTTAACTATGAATAGCCGTCCTCTAAAGAAGTCATGCGGCCTTAGGAACCTTCTCGAATACTAAGAAGTGGTCAAAGATGGGACAGCACCATTTTTTGATCTCCTGCCCTTGTACTGGTTTTGCTGCTAGCCCCAGAACCTCCATTGCAGGAGAGCATAATTGTGGAATAACAGAGCCCTCTGCGTACATTACTATTGAGTCGCCTCTGCGCAGACCTAGTGGACATACCCCCCTGGTATCAACTACTTCAAACATGGCTACTAAGGCTCCTGTGCTGCCAGATGCCTCTACCGAGATTGCAGAATAGGAATTCTGTCCCCGGGAGAGCGTACGAATCTCCTGGGCCTGTTTTTTCTCAGTGGAATACTGGCGATACAGCAGATAGGTGGCCGTAAGGGCGAGAAAATAGGTCAGCACAGGCACCAGGGCAATGGGCCAGCCGCTGACCAAGACAGCAGCAGCAACACCCATCCCAACGAACAGGCCCGCCAGAGTCAAATATTCCGCTACTCCAAGTTGAAACTTTCGAGTCCTCATACCTCACCTCCAGAGCTAGGACTTTACATAACGCCTCGCACGCCTACGTACTTAAAGACCTGCCTCCACGCTACTTTCAATGCCCTCTAAGACCATAGACAGCGCAAATTTTTGGGATTTTCTATGACTTCAACCTGTGATTGCCTTTTCGATACTTTCTCACCATTGGGAGAAATACTTTCACTATAAGAATAAGACAAGTAGTCATGCATGGAACTACCCGATCGGGTAGTTGTCGGGTAGTTTTCGATAAGGAGCGGGTAGACAGGGTATATCCTTATTAAAAGGGTGAATCTGGCATCAGAGACTCTGGTGAATCGAACTCAAGACCGAGTTGGAACGTATGTCTTGCCTAAACTTCCTGGCATACATGTTCCAAGAATCACTATTCTATACGCCTACCCAAAAACTACCCAATCGGGTAGGGACGGCATAGTTCAAGCATGGTATGCTGCCCTAAAATGCGCATAGGCGAGCGCTAGTGCGAGAACAATTTGAGGAGGCCAATCATATGGCTAGTGATAGGGGCAAAGACCAGAAGGCAATTTCGCGACGCCAGTTTCTGAAAGCCTCCGGTGGCGTGGCAGCCGGCCTCGTGGCCCTGCATGCGGCCGGCGAGCTACTTGCCCAACCTGCTCTGGCCAATCGGGCTTTGATCCCCCTGAATCAGCAGGGCAACCCTCTGGAGAGCTATCCCAACCGGAACTGGGAGCAAGTGTATCAGGACCAGTATTCCTATGATAGCTCCTTCACCTATGTCTGCTCTCCCAACGATACCCATGCATGCAGGATGCGGGCCTTCGTTAAAAGCGGCATCGTAATGCGTACAGAGCAGAATTACGACTCTGGCAAACTGACCGACCTGTACGGCAACCAGGCCACTAGAGCCTGGAATCCCCGCGGCTGCGGCAAGGGCTACACGCTGCACCGTAGGGTATATGGCCCCTATCGCCTCAAGTACCCCATAATCCGTAAGGGGTGGAAACAATGGGCCGATGATGGCTTTCCGTCCCTCTCCGACAACCCAAGTCTTAGGGACACATACAAGTTCAACTCCAGGGGCACCGATACCTTTGCACGTGTTACCTGGGATGAGGCCTTCGACTACATGGCCAGGGCAGTCAAGGCCGTTGCCGAAACCTACAGCGGCTCCAAGGGCCAAGGGCGATTGCAGGCCGATGAATACCAGCACGAGATGATCGAGGAGACCCACGGTGCTGGAACACGCACCGTTAAGATGAGGGGTGGCATGGGTCTGCTGGGAGTTATAGGCAAATACGGCATGTACCGTTTCTCCAACATGCTGGCGCTCTTGGACACCCACGTCCGAGGTGTGAGTCCGGCTCAGGCCCTTGGCGGACGCAACTGGTCTAACTATACGTGGCATGGGGATCAGGCGCCAGGACAACCCTTCGTCCACGGCCTCCAGACCTCCGATTGCGACTTCAACGACATGATCAACACCAAGCTCCACATCCACGTGGGTGTAAATATGATCGAAAACAAGATGCCAGACACCCACTTCTTCTACAGGTCCATGGAACGAGGCGGCAAGATAGTCGTCATCTCGCCGGAGTACAGCCCCCCTTCCACCAAAGCGGACTACTGGCTCTCTGTACGACCTGGCATCTCCGACACCGTCATATTTCTAGCGGTGTCCAAGATTATCATGGATAACAAGTGGCACGACGAGGCCTTCGTCAAGCAGTTCACCGACCTGCCTTTGCTGGTGCGTTCCGATACCCTGAAGCGGCTCCAAGCAAGCGACGTTTTCCCCAACTACAAACCGGGTCTGGAGGAAGACGGTCCTAGCTATACCATCCAGGGCCTAAAACATGACCAGTACGAGAAGCTGGGCGACTTTGTGGTCAGAGACCGCAAGAGCGGCCAGCTTAAAGCCATCACCCGGGACGATGTGGGCCAGAGGTTGGTGAGCAAGGGCATTGATCCTGAGCTGGAGTGGAAGGGCACTATCAAGCTGGCTAATGGCTCCCAGGTTGAGGTCATGACTCTGTGGGAGATGTATAAAATAAACCTTCGGGATTACGACCTGGACACGGCCTCGGAGATATGTGGAGCACCCAAGGAGCTAATCCAGAGGCTGGCGGAAGACATTGCCACTATCAAGCCCGTAGCCATCCACGAAGGCGAGGGCATACAGCACTGGTTTCACGCCACGTTGCATAATCGAGCCACCTATCTACCATTGATGCTCACCGGAAACATCGGCAAGCCTGGGGCTGGCAACCACCAGTGGGCGGGCAACTACAAGGCTGCTCTCTTTCAAGCTGCGGACTGGGCAGGTCCAGGATTCAAAGGATGGGTAGCAGAAGATCCCTTCAATCCAAACCTGAATCCAGACGCCTTGGGCAAAGACATCACCGTCAAAGCCTACACAAAAGACGAGGAGCCAGCCTATTGGGACCACGGCGATCAGGCTTTAATCGTCAATACGCCCAAGTACGGTCGCAAGAATTTCACCGGTGCTACTCACATGCCTACTCCTACCAAGTTCCTCTGGTTCAACAACGTGAACATTATCAATAACGCCAAGTGGGCCTACGGGTTGATCAAAAACGTCAACCCAAAGATAGATGTCATCGTCAATCAGGACATCGAGATGACTGCTACAGCGGAGTACTCGGACATCAGCTTACCAGCCAACTCCTGGATGGAGTTCCAAAACCTGGAGATTACAGCCTCCTGTTCCAATCCTTTCCTGCAAATCTGGGGTAAAGAGGGCATCAAGCCCCTGTACGATACCAAGGATGACGTGATGATTATCGTCGGTGTAGCTAAGCGGCTGAGCGATATCCTTGGCGACCAGAGGTTAGCCGATTATTGGAAGTTCGCTCTGGAGGGTAAGCCTGAGGTGTATATTCAGAGGCTTCTTGATGGCTCCACTACAACCTCAGGCTACAAGGTCAAGGAGATACTTGAGGGAAAGTACGGCGAGCCGGGCGCGGCGCTGATGCTCTTCCGCACCTATCCGCGCATCCCCTTCTGGGAGCAGACCCACGACAACATCCCATTCTACACGGACACCGGGCGTATGAACGCCTACTGCGATATTCCTGAAGCCATACAATACGGCGAAAACTTTATCGTTCACCGTGAGGGGCCAGAGGCAACTCCTTATCTTCCCAATGTCATAGTCTCCACCAATCCCTACATACGCCCGGACAACTACGGTATTACGCCGGAAATGCTCCAGCAAGAGGTGATGGACGCCGACCTCCGAACCATCGCCAATAACAAGCTACCATGGTCCGAAGTCAAGAAGACCCAGAATCCTCTGTGGAGGCAGGGCTTTGCCTTCTACGCCCTTACGCCCAAAACCCGCCACCGGGTTCACTCCCAGTGGAGCGCCGAGGATATCCACACGATATGGGACTCCAACTTTGGAGACCCTTACCGCCGGGACAAGCGCACCGTGGGCGCCGGCGAACACCAGTTGCACATAAATCCCAAAGCGGCCACAGACCTGGGTCTTAAGGACGGTGACTACGTATATGTGGACGCCAACCCCGCCGATCGCCCATACCTGGGAGCTTCTCCTGACGACCCATTCTACAAGGTGGCCAGGTTGATGTTACGGGTGAAGTACAACCCGGCCTACCCATATCAGGTGATCATGATGAAACACTCGCCCTTTATGGCTACGGAGAAGAGCGTAAAAGCTCACGAGTCCCGCCCGGATGGGCGTGCCCTCTCGGAGGACACTGGCTATCAAGCTAACCTGAGGTACGGCTCGCATCAGAGCATCACCCGGGACTGGGCTATGCCTATGCACCAGACCGATACCCTGTTCCATAAGAAGAAGGTGGAGATGGGTTTCCTGTTTGGTGGCGAGGCGGACAATCATGCCATCAACACCGTGCCCAAGGAGACTCTGGTGCGTATTACCAAGGCGGAGGATGGCGGCCTAGGTGGCAAGGGCGCATGGGCACCTGCCACTACTGGCAAGACGCCGGGGAATGAGGATTCCTTTATGCAGAAATATATTAATGGCGAGACGGTAAAGTCTCTTTGAGGAAGGGGATATGCTTAGAAGGTATCGTAGTTACTCAGGAATAGGGAGGAGTCTTGCCAAAAGAGTTTGATCCCGATGACCCCATGGAGCTGGTAGGGGTGGAGCTACCGGAGGGAGACCCTGACCTGGCCATAGAGGAGATTGTCCTGGAGTACCTGTTTATGGGATGGAAGCCAGCGCAGATCCTTGTCCTTTTCCGCTCTCCTCACTTTGGGGCTACTCATCGGATATACAGGCTGAAGGGCCACGACTATGTAAATCAGCGTATCCTGGCCCTGGCCGAACAGTGGAGCCGCGGATGGCTTACTAGCAATGCCATGAGCTTACCTAAGGAAGGTGAATGCAATGCCTAAGGTGTATAACTGGCAGATAGGCAGGGAGATGTCGTACCCCTACGAGGGGGCGTATCCCAAGACTCAGTGGGCCTTTGTTTTCAACATCAATCGATGCCTGGCGTGCCAGACCTGCTCCTTTGCGTGCAAGAGCACGTGGACATTCTCCAAGGGACAGGAGTACATGTGGTGGAACAACGTGGAGACCAAGCCCTACGGGGGCTATCCCAGATCGTGGGACGTGAAGATTCTTCAATTCCTGGACCAGGCGCACCAGAAGGCTGGCAAGGAAGCCGCCTGGAATACCGCCAGCCGCAACGGCGCAGCAAAGCCTTACGGAACATATGAGGGGCTTACCATTTTCGAGGGAGCCGAGCTAGAGAGTCCTCAGCAGGAGGCCGCCCTGGGATACGAGCCTGCGGACGATGAATGGGCGGCTCCCAACATATACGAGGACACCGCCGCAGGCGCCGTAAGCTCCAAAGGAGACACCTTTATGGCGCCTGCGACACTGCCGGAGCACAAGACCTGGTTCTTCTACCTACAACGGGTATGCAACCACTGCTCCTATCCGGCCTGTCTGGCTGCCTGCCCCCGCCAGGCCATCTACAAGCGCCCCGAAGACGGCATAGTGCTGATAGACCAGGAGCGGTGTCGCGGCTATCGCAAGTGCGTGGCTGCGTGTCCCTACAAGAAGAGCATGTACCGCCCTACCACCCGCGTCAGTGAGAAATGCGTTGGCTGCTATCCCCGAATTGAGGGCAAGGATCCCCTGTTCCCAGGCCAGCCCCTAGAGACCAGGTGCATGGCATCCTGCCCCGGGAAGATACGCATTCAAGGCCTGGTAAAAATGAATGCCGATGGTACCTGGGCAGAGGATCCCTCCAACCCCATCTATTTCCTCGTAAAGGTGGCGAAGGTGGCGCTTCCGCTTTATCCTCAGTTTGGCACGGAACCCAATGGGTACTACATTCCACCTCGGTGGGCACCCCGCGCCTACCTGCGTCAGATGTTTGGCCCCGGCGTGGACGAGGCCATTGACAAGTACGCCACGCCTAGCAGGGAGCTTCAAGCAGTGTTGCAGCTATTCCGGGCCACCCAACAGATCATATTCCGTTATCAGATCATAGAAGGGCCAAAAGTGTTTGAGGCTACGGTCGGTGGCAGAAAGTGGGATATATACAACGATACTGTGGTGGGTTTCGGCAAGGATGGAAGAGAGGTGTGTAGGGTCAGCGTGGATGAGGGAGTGCAGGTACGACCTCAGAAGCACCAGAACTCCATTTAGGAGGTGTTGTTTGGCTCCAACATGTGAACTAGCCCTGGGACGCAGCGCCATCTACGAGTTTCTTTCTCTGGCTTTCCTCTATCCGGAGCAAGGCTCGACGACTCAACTGGCGGAAAAGGCCAGTAACCTAACAGCGGAGACTTTTCGGCCGGCGCCAGGCGAGTTGAAGCAGGTGCTAGGACAGGTCAGTAGTCGCTTGAGGGATTTTACCGTTGATGGGCTGATAGACGAGTACGTGGAAGTTTTCGGGCATAGCGTGTCTGGTGATTGTCCTCAGTACGAAAGCGAATACGAGCAGGCTCACGTCTTTCAGAAGTCCCAGACTCTGGCCCGTCTCAACGCGTTTTACAGCGCTTTTGGCGTGGCTACTAACCCAGAATTGAAGGAGCGCCCGGACCATATAAGCGTTGAGATGGAGTTCATGCATCTGCTTACTCTGAAGGAGGCTTATGCTTACCTCAACAACCACGGGCAGGAAAAAATAGAGCTTTGTATCCAGGGCCAGAGGTCCTTCCTGGCCGAGCATCTAGCACCGTGGATCAACTCCTTTGTAAGGCAGGTAAGTCGCAAGGCTGGCAGTGGCAGCGTCTATGGCACGGCCGCGCATGTGCTACAACTTCACATGAACGAGGAGTTTCGTGCTTTCGGGATCCCTCCAGCACCTTCCCGTCGAAGGATTATACCCGTGCAGCAGGAGGATGATCTGGAGTGTGGGGCGGGGCCTGGCCTGGCGGACATTCTACAAGGGAGTTCACAAGTATGAGAACCATGAACCGCAGGGCTACCATAAGATTAGCAATAGTGGGAGGCGTAGCCGCCGCCTTGACATGGGCAAGCCGGACGACGCGCAAATCTGCATCGGCGCAGCAGGCTGAGCCTTATCTTATTGCAATGCAGGTCCCGCAGGTACCCACGGACCCAGGCGACTCTGCCTGGGCGCAGGCCAAAACAACTACCGTGACAATGAGTCCCCAGAACATTGTGCTGCCAAGGCTCAAAGAAGCTGGAGCGAAATCTATCAACGTGAAGGCTCTCTACGATGCTGAACGTTTATCCCTTTTGCTGGAGTGGTTGGATGCCCACAAGGATGCAGACCTGGGCACGGTGCTCCAGTACAGGGATGCAATGGCGGTGCAGTTGCCTGAGGACTCAGATACACCACCGCCTTCCTTCACTATGGGGCAGGCAGGTAGGGCTGTCACCATCTACCACTGGAAGAGCGACTGGCAGTTCAACCGCCTGTTTGATGTGGACGAGGCTTACCCCAACATGTACGCCGACTGGTACCAGTTCTCCGGCGTGCCGGCAGGAGGTATGCCCGAGGCCGTGGACTATCTGACCAAGGGAAAGAAGGAGTACCTGACAGCCGCCGCAGTGGGAAACGCCTTGGCAGACCCCCTGATCCAGGTGAAGATAGGGCCAGTGCAGAAGATGCGTGCAGAGGGCTTCGGTACCATAGAGCCTGCTCAGAGCCAGGATGGAGCAGGCAAGGGCACATATGAAAGCGGAGGATGGCGCATCGTCATATCGCTACCACGGCAGCAGTCTAAATACCGCTTAGAAGAGGGAGCGCTGGCCTCATTGGCCTTCGCCGTGTGGGACGGCTCCCGCAAAGAAAGGAACGGGCAAAAGGCGTATTCTCTCTGGAACACAATGAGCCTAGGCCAACCCATAACCGAGACACAGCCAGGAGGCGGCCTGTCTCTGCCGGCAGTCGGAGGCATTGCAGGGATAGTAGTCGCTATTGTCGCAGCCCTGGTGGGACTCAGAGTGTGGCGTTCTCGGCGGCAGCAAACGCAGAGTAAGAGGGAGGTCTAGCGTGCCTTTTAGACTTGGACCGATGGAGCTGATCATCGTTCTGGTGATTGTCTTGGTTATCTTTGGCATCGGTAAGCTTCCGGAAGTCGGAAGTGCCCTGGGCAATGGAATACGCCAGTTTCGGAAAGGGGTGGGGAGTGGCCGACAGGAGAGCACTAAGTCAGCAGAGAAAGTGCCAACCAAGTCAGGCAGCTAAAGAGGGAATGCTTGAAGCCAGGATAGCAGAGCGCACGCCTCGCAAGATGAAGATATGCCCAGGACCTGGGCTACCTCAAATAGCTTTCGGTGTGACCTCCTCGGTCCTTCTCACGCTAGCTGAGGAGGATATGCTATGAAACCTCCAACTGTCGCAATCGTAGGGTATTCTGATAGCGGTAAGACAAGGGTTGCCACAGCGCTCATTCGGCTTCTGGTGGCCAAGGGATATCGGATCGCCGCTGTAAAACATGCCTCTCACGGACATATGGTAGATCGGCCTGGCACGGACAGCGAGCGCCTTTTGCAGGCTGGGGCTGCCACCGTAATCCTCAGCTCTCCCGGCCAAAAGACGAGCATCGAGATGAGAGAGGAGGATAACCCCCTGGAGCAAATCGTCTCTTCTCTGGACTCCGACTATGACCTAGTGATCGTGGAGGGTTTCAAGAATAGCAGCGCGCCCAAGGTATTGGTCACGGGAGTCGAGGCGCTATCATCGCTGCCCCAAGGCCTTGTGGCGGTAGTCAGCGATCAAGAAAAGGTGGAAGGGATTCCCAACTATGCTTTCCAGGATATGGAGAGTCTAGCGAAACTGATTGAAGTTCAGATAATGCACGGGAGATAAGGGCTGGACCAGTCATTATAGACGTTGCAGAGTGGACACCCTGGGGTCAAATCCCAATGAGTACGAGGTCTTGCCAATGGGATTCTGTGCGTCTATTATAGTGACGGATAAAGCTTCTGGTTCGGGCCATATGAGAGCAGGTATAGGGTTCTGGGAACAAAAGGAGGTCACCCATGGATTTTGCATACCATTACACCAAGGAGCAGGAGGCGTTCCGACAGGAGATACGAACCTGGCTTAAGAAGAATGTCCCGGAGGAGATGAAGCGGCCCTTGCCGCGCATCGGATTGGTGGCAGACGATTACAGTGAAGAGCAGTACAGATTCTGGCGACAGACCCATCCGAAGCTAGCCGAGAAGGGTTGGATCCATCCCACGCTGCCCAAGGAGTACGGAGGGGGAGGCCTAACGCCTGGCCATGAGACTATAATTTCGGAGGAGTTTGACCGGGCAAGGATACCCAGGGATTTTTCCAATCCTTATGTTTGCCCTCCTCTTCTGGTTTGGGCGACGGAGGAGCAAAAGCAAAAGTTTCTTGTGCCCATCGTGAAGGCCCAAAAGGCAGCCTTTCAACTCTTCACTGAGCCCAATGCGGGATCGGACCTGGCCTCCCTCCAGAGCCGGGCCGTCCGGGACGGCGATGACTGGGTCCTTACGGGGCAGAAGATATTCATAACAGGTACAGGCGATCCCGACCTGTTCCTGGGTCCCTTCATCACCGATCCTGACGCTCCCCGGCACAGGAATCTGGGATTTTTTGTGATTCCCTGTCCTTGGCCAGGGCTGGAGATAAGGCGGCAGAACCTATTGAGTGGTTACGACTCCCTTTTTGTGTTCATGGACAACGTGCGGCTTCCAGGCGATCACCTCATCGGCGGTGATCATCAGGGATGGCAGGTAACTGGAACCACCCTGGAGATCGAGCACGGAGGCCGCGGGGCAGCCTTCCCCCAGGACGAAGCCATGGAATCCCTTTTCGAGTATGTCAGAACAACCAGGCGCTTTGGTGAGACTCTGGGCAGCGATCCCATTGTGCAGCAGGCCATCATGGCTGCATACGGAGAATCCCAGATCGACATGCTCCTGGCTAAGCGTAACTACTGGATGTACCAGGCTCGCCAGGAGATGAGCTACCATGGCTCTCAGTTCTCCCTATGGGGTAGAGAATATCGGATGAGGAATGCCGACCGGGCTCGGGACATCATGGGCATGGACTCATTGCTAGGGACCGATGAGCCGAGGGCACCATTTAAGGGACTACAGGAGGTTTACCAGCGCGCCAGCCTGGTTGGTGCTCACCCGGGAGGTACTATAGAGGTTCAGAAGGTAATTGTAGCACGACGCCTGGGCATCAGCCGCACCAGGGAGCGTGCTGCGGCTACTCCATCTACGTCTGGAGTGGCTGGTGTATAGAATCTGATCCAGCGAAGCCTCCAAATCGAGAGGGCTTGCTATAACAGGCCCTCTCGATTTTATGTAACCAAGGTCATGGGCGTGATTCAAGATAGAGGATTGCATATCTAGGGAAGGTTTCGGCGACCGTAACAAATAGAAGTAGGTGATCATAATCTGGTACCGTTATTTTCAGGGAAATGTGTCATAGCATCACGATGTTTACTTAGAGAGTGGCCTAATGGTTCCCACGAATGAGAGCAGAAAGGGATTGAAGACTGTTCGCATCTTTTACGGCTGGTGGATCGTAGCTGCCGGCATGGCCATCCAAACAGTGACCGGCCTGGTCTTCGCTTACGGTTTCAGTGCCTTTTTCATCCCATGGCGTAACGACTTTGGATGGTCCCGGGCCAACTTGGGTGGCGTTCTTGGGCTCGCACGACTGGAGGGTGGCATAATAGGACCCTTCGCTGGCTGGCTTATAGATAAGTATGGGCCCCGGCTCATGATGGTTGTAGGGTTGGGAATGATGGGGCTGGGCTTTATCGCCCTCAGTCGTGTCAACTCCATAATCATGCTTTATGTTGTGTTCCTGGGACTGCTGTCTGCTGGATCTGGCTTCGGCGGTCGGGCTCTACCGGTGGCCTTTGCTAACTGGTTTATCCGGCGGCGGGGCCTCGTCATCGGATTGCTGCAAACGGCGGTGGGAATAGGGGGGAGCTTTGTCTTTGTGCTGGCCCTGGTGATCAGAACCTATGGGTGGCGCAATGCCGCCATCATGGCGGGGATTCTAATTTGGGTAGTCGGAATTCCTTTGGCCTTTGTCGTCAAGCACAAGCCCGAGCAGATGGGCCTTCTGCCCGATGGCAACCGGCCCTCCACAGACGCAGATGATCCACGGTCTTTGAAGGATAGGCAGGCAACAACTCAAGGAACCTCCTCCTCTTCCGTCGGAGTAGTTGACGGTTCATCTGGGACATCGCCAAGTAAACCGCGCTTCTTTTGGGGCAGGGATCCCCGCCCAGAGATGGACCTTACCCTGTGGCAGGCCATGCGCACCCCGGCCTTCTGGCTCATGGCCTTAACCTCGGCGCTATGGGTTGCGATGCCCTCCATCGTCACTGCCCACATTGCCCCTTTTCTAGCAGAGGAGCTGAAGATGGAGTATGTAGCTGCCCTTGCCGCTCTCTCTTTCTTCGCAGTGATTAGCCTTCCTGCTCGGACTGGGGTTGGTTTTATCGCCGACTATGTCAACGTGCGTCTTCTCGCATCACTCGTCCTCCTGTCAATGGGCGTGGGGATGTTCTTCTTCTCTGAGGTCCGAAGTGCTGCCCTCGCCCCAATGTACATCACATTCTTCGCCATACCTTATGGTGGAATGCTTCCTCTTACAGCGGTGCTCCAGGGCTATTTTTTTGGCCGAAAGTATTTCGGCACTATTGGAGGGGCGCTTCAATTCGTTCAACTCCCGGCGTCGGTGGCGGCTCCCTACTGGGTCGGATACGTGGCGGATGTGCTGCCCAGTGGCTATAGAGTCGCTTTCAAAATCATCGCGGTCTTGCTAGTGTTAGCATCCGGCAGCATCTTGCTGGCTCGTCGACCCCGCCCTCCCCTCCCTGCCGACCGCGTGCCCATTCTTATAGGGCTCATCAGCCGACGATAGGGTTGTGGTCAAATTGCTTGAAGACCTGATCTACCTCAGAATGATTAGTGACCTTTAGAATAATGTCACTAATTTGCTAGATGAGTACATCATCCTTATTCTCTCTGGACTTATTGTACATGCCCTGTACAATAAGTCCAGAGAGAATAAGAGACGCTGCACTCGTTCATAATGATGGGTGACACTATAATAGTGTCATGCGTATCTTTAGTGGAACAGTTCCTGGGGCCTTAGGCCTGGCGAGGATCCGGGAGCTCTCACGAGAGGCCAGGCTAA
>JACQTT010000092.1 GCA_016210665.1 Chloroflexota bacterium
CACCAGGCTCTGGGCTATCTCACTCCCATCCAGTTCCTCTCTAAAAGACAAATCCAAAAAGAGGAGGCAAAGTGTCACTAATCTACTGGACGAGTACACGTAATTGACATGGAGTGCTGAGGTTGATATGCTGCCTCCGCAACTACTTGCTGCAAGGGTGGATAGCCGATGGCCATTGCTGATTTGTTAGCTACCGCGAATAGAGAAAAGCGCACCGTTTTAACCGAGGTTGAGTCCAAGGAGTTAATAAGAGAGGCTGGCATTCCTGTAGTGGAAACTCGGCTGGCTCGCTCGGAGAAGGAAGCGATAAGGCTGGCCAAGCTCTTGGGATTCCCGGTGGTCTTAAAGATAGTTTCACCCAATGTGATCCACAAGAGCGATATCGGAGGAGTGAAGGTCGGACTCACGGGTGAGCGCCAGGTGGCACAGGCTTATAACCAGATTATGCACGGAGTAAGTAATGTCAATCCCTCAGCTACTATTCACGGTGTGTCCGTCCAGCCTATGGCGCTCCAGGGGATAGAGGTTATTATTGGGATGTACAAGGATTCCCAGTTTGGGCCGCTACTGATGTTTGGACTTGGAGGAATCATGGTAGAGGTCTTGAAGGACGTGGCCTTTCGTCTCGTACCGCTAACAAGACGAGATGCACGGAATATGATTCGTGAGATAAAGGCCTATCCACTACTGGATGGATACAGGGGACGTGATCCAGCAGACACTGCTGCTCTGGAGGTAGCGCTTCTAAGTCTATCAGAATTCATTGAAAAGCATCCCTCTATCAAGGAGGTTGATCTGAATCCCATCCTTGCCTATAAGGAAGGCCTGCTGGCAGTGGATGCGAGAGTAATCCTGGAGGAAGACCAGGGATGAAGTGGACCCAGCAGGAACTTGACAGGCTGTTTAACCCCAAGGTTGTTGCTGTAGTCGGCGATAAAAAGGATCGGGATTATAACTGGCTGCGTTGCTGTAGCTCCCTTCAAGGTAAAGTCTATTCTGTACAGATAGACGAGAAGGAGATACCAGGCATCGAGGCCATGGGTATCCCTAATTACAAGAGCCTTGTAGAGATACCTGAGCCAGTTGACTACGTTATAGTTACCGTTCCTCGAGCAGTAGCCCCCAGGGTTCTTGAAGACGCCATTAGGAAGGGTGTGGGAGGAGTAATGTTCTTTACCTCAGGTTTTGCAGAGACCGAGACCGAAGAGGGGGTTCGATTGCAGAACGTTCTCAAGCGCATGGCAGAAGAGGCCAATCTTAAGATAGTAGGCCCTAACTGCATGGGTATCTTCAATCCAAAGGTAGGATTGCGTCATAGCCAGGACCAATACTACGGCGAGGCTGGGAATGTTGGTGTAATCTCCCAGAGTGGCAACCTTGCTTCGCAGGTTGCTGCTTTGAGTAGCGTTCACGGTATTAGAATCAGCAAATCCGTGAGTTTTGGTAACGGAATCGTTCTAGATGCCGCTGACTACTTGGAGTACCTGGGACGTGACCAAGACACGGAAATCATTGTCATGTATGTTGAGGGACTGCACGATGGGCGGCGTTTCTTTAATATACTTCGGGAAGTGGCCGTCAGGAAGCCTGTTGTGGTGTGGAAGGGGGGTCTAACCCCGGAGGGGAGTCGAGCTGCGTTCTCACACACTGCCTCCTTGGCCACCTCCCCCGTGCTGTGGGACTCCCTAATGAGCCAGTGCGGCGCGACAAAGGTAGATACCTTGGATGACATCCTAGACACGGTAACGGCTTTCCTGCACATCAAACCCTCTACAGGGAGGCGTATGGGTCTTGTTGCAACGACGGGTGGGCGGTCGGTATCTATGGCGGATGCCTTTGCAAAGGAGGGCTTTGGGATTCCTGCCCTGGCTGAGAGTTCCTACCAGGAGTACTCCTCCTCTTTCAGCAGCATTGGGGCCAGCTTTCGTAATCCTCTGGATATAACTCCTTACTTACGAGACCAGGAGATGGTAAGACGCATTCTTGAAATTCTGGGGGCAGATAAGAACGTAGATGCCGTAGCGTATGAACTGAACCTGGGCTTCTTGGGGCGTCGTCAAGAGAGTTTCTTGGATAATCTGGTCAAATCTCTGTCAGATTATAGGGAGACATTGCCAAAGCCCTTCTTTGCCATTCTTACTGCTGGGGTTCGCGAGAAGGAAGCGGTGGATGTGAGGCAGCTTCTATTCAAAAATGGGATAGCTGTGTATTCCAACTTCCAGCGGGCCTCTGCTGCTTTCCGACGTATTGTCGAGTATTACGCGAATCTGGCAGAGATGGACAGTGCTTAGCAGCTGTTCGGACCATCTCTTAGAGACCCCTGCCTGAAGGCGAGGGTCTCTGCCTCAAAACTCTTAATAGAAGAACAAAGCCCGCTTTCTCTGAGCTTGTTCGAATGGCAAGCCGCTCACGGTTCGACAAGCTCACCACGAGCAGCTAGTATTGTCTTCGTCTTTTGGGGCAAGGCTAAGGCGAGGGCACTCATGCCCCACCCTTCAGGGTGGGGTGCGAAACCTATACTGGTGTTTTATGATGGCTTGTATCGGGCGAATACAGCCCTCTCTTCTATGAGGTGGCCAATGGAATTTTGGTCAGAGAATGGTATAGCTCTAGTAGCCTCTCAACGACCCGACTCCAGCCCATCTCCTGGGCCTTAGTCCGGGCAGCTACGGCCATACTCTGCCGGACCGCCTGATTACTTAACAACATCTCTAGCCGTTGGGTAAAGGGTTCTGGGCATTGCCAGGAGATCAGGTATCCAGTCTCTCCATCTTTTACTATGGTTTGCAGTCCCCCGACCCTGGAGGCTATGACGGGAGTACCGCAGGCCATAGCTTCCAGGGCAGCCAGGCCAAAGCTTTCATAGTAAGAGGGCATTACAAAAACATCGGCAGCGTTATAATAAACGGGCAACTCGTCGTGGTTTACTGTCCCTAGGAAATCCACCTTTCCCTGAATCAATAGCTTTTCTGAGAGGAGTTGGAGTTGTACCAGCTCCGCGTCCTTTTCTGCGTTTCCTCCTACGACGAGAAGTTGTACATGCTCGCAAGGATCAACAAGGGAGATAGCTTCCAATAAAATTCCTAGCCCTTTTATAGGTTCTACACGCCCTACATACAGCACAATCTTGTTTCCGTTCAAATTCAGTCTTTCTCTGGCTGCTGTTCTATTCATAGGCTGAAACAATGCCAGATCTACGCCAGGAGGTATGACATGGACCTTGTGAGGGCTAACTCCATACAGGTGCACTATATCTTCAGTTTCAAACCTGCTAGATGCGATTATGGCATTTGCAGCGGACATCACACTTTTTTCTCCCTCTATACGCACAGAGGGCTCTACCTGTCCAACGCGGGCTCTTCGCTTGATCTCCGCTAGAGTGTGAAATTGAGTTACGTGAGGTATATGCCATCGCTGACTAAGGGGAATCCCTGCCATCCCAGACAGCCAATAGTGGGAGTGCACCAAATCGTAACTCAGCCCCTCCCCTTCCTGAAAGCGGTAAAGATTAGATAGAAACTGGGGGATATGAAGGTGGAGCTGCTCCTTGTGCTCATCATACGGGCCCGCCTGAAGGTGTATGACTCGGGCGTTGTCATTGAGCTTCACTACCTGGGGATCTGCTGGGTCATGATAGCGGGTATAAACATCTACCTTATGTCCCAGTTGGCCTAGCTCCTTTGCGGTCTGAAGGACGTAAACATTCATGCCGCCGGTGTCCTTCTCTCCTAAGCGAGCCACCGGGCATCCGTGCAGGCTTATGATAGCGATTCGATACATGAATTCATCTCGCTTTCGGTTTGCAATCGTCTGATGTTTTGATGCATGTTTGGCTACTTGGATTCTTAGTCAGTTCACTTTTGAGATTAGGCCTCTGGCAGAGATTAAAACAGTACATATCCTATCTATGGGTCTAAGCTCGCCGGATCAGCATATGATAAAGATTGTCAGGCCTGCCCCCTAGGTCGGATTTATAGGCTTCGGAGCCGCGGAGAAAATCAAATAACTTTTTCCCCTCTTCTATAGCGTCCTTAAGGCATAGCGCCTTGTTTAACAGCCCAATACTCAAGGATGAGTAGGCGGGGTCATACCCACTATTATACAGCAAAGAAGCCTTACCATAGTCAAAACAGATCGCAGAGGCCACGTTGACTCCGTCTAACTCCAGGAAATAGAGCTTCAGCTGCTCTCTAGACGCCAGCTCTTTGGCAGCAGCTCGGAAGAACCGCTCCCTTTCCGGTATGAGGAACTCTGCCTTGTCCGAACCACTAGCCCTCATTAGGCGAAAGAACTCCTCCATGGATGCATTCACGTCATTGGGCTCGCAGGAATATTGGCGGCTTTTGCCCCACTGGTCAAGACGCCTTAGCTTCCTTCTCAGTTCATGGCGGTCCTTTTTGGTCAGACCGGCCAAGTACTCTTCCCAGGAACCAGGCAGCTTTATTCCCAGGGTAACATCCTCAACATCCACTGCGACTACATATCCCCTCTCTCGAGCAACGCTGGACAAGTGATGGAGGGTAGGTGATTTTTCTGGCAGGGAGCGCAAGTCTATAGTCTGCCATACCTTGGAATCCAGGGTATCTAACAAGGCTGCATAGAAATCATCTTCACTGCCCTGGGGGACTACAAAGTCATGGTAGTCAAAAAGATCGGTGTCCCCCAGAAACGAGAGCACCCCCTCTTTTAACATTAACGGTGCTACGCCCTGGAGCCCCTTATTCTGACGAAACGACAGCAGACATAGCTCAGCATCGCTGCCGAACTGCATCCACCAGGTTCTTTGCCACAGAGGGGTCAGGAATATCGTGTTAGTGATACAAGAAGGAAGAATTCGTTCCCATTCATCGCTCAATTCATCAAAGCTTTCCAGATTCACTGAATAGGGCATGACTATCTCTTCTGCACCAGGTCTAGAAGTTCACTTCTGGTAAGGCATCCACGGGTAGCTGAGGTAACAATTAGGGCACCAGGCTTGGTTGCTCCCCTGATGGACAGGCAGAGATGTTCCGCCTGCAGAATCACTCCAACCCCTTTAGTCTGAAGAGTACTGAATAGGGTATCGGCCAGTTGGTCGGTTAGCCGCTCCTGTAGCTGGGGTCTGTGAGCAAGAATGTCTAGCGCCCGGGCTAGCTTGCTGGCACCCACTACTCGGCCATTGGGCACATAACCAATGTCGGCTGTCCCAAAGAAGGGTAGGAGGTGGTGCTCACATATGGAGTAGAAGGGGATATCCTTCAGGACAACTACCCCTTGATAATTCTCATCAAAGCCTACTACCAATACCTCCGAAGGGTTCTGGTCAATGCCAGAGAAGAAGTCCTGGTACATCTGAGCGATGCGCCTTGGCGTGTCTCGTAGGCCCTCCCTCTTGGGGTCGTCTCCAATGGCTTCAATAATGGCCTCTATAGCCTTTTCTATCTTGTCTCTCTGAAACATCTTGACCTTTTCCCTATCGCTAGGCATTTGCCACAGCCTTTTGTATTGTCGAGAGATCGGAGGGGAGGCCCTGAATTGGCAGATCAAAGAATCTGGTAGCTATCTCTGGGTCTTTTAAGCCTGTGCCAGTAATTACACAGACTATCCTTTTGTCCTCAAAGGGCATCCCTTGTCGGCTGAGCTTTAGCAATCCGGCTAACGAGGCAGCCGAAGCAGGTTCACAAAAGATACCCTCGAACTGGGCCAGCAATTTGTAAGCCTCTAGAATCTCCTTATCAGATACCGCATCGATGACCCCGCCGGACTCATCCCTGGCCGCCAGAGCACCCTTCCAGCTTGCGGGATTGCCTATACGAAGGGCTGAGGCTACGGTTTCGGGTGAGGCCACTATCTCACCTCGGACAATCGGAGCGGCCCCTTCGGCCTGAAACCCCATCATATGGGGCGAGCGGGCTGCTCGGCCGATCTTCTTATATTCTCTAAACCCCATCCAGTAGGCGGTTATATTCCCTGCATTGCCTACAGGTATGAAGAGGTAATCTGGAGCATCGCCAAGATTGTCCACTATCTCGAAGGCGGCTGTCTTTTGTCCCTGTAGGCGATTTGGGTTGATGGAGTTAACCAGCGTTATGGGTTGTACATCCGCCAGAGAACGCACCAGTTTTAAGGCCTGATCAAAGTTGCCGTCGATGGCCAGGACACGGGCACCGTAGGCCAGGGCCTGAGTCAATTTACCTGTAGCAACACCTGTTTTAGGCACCAGCACTATGGTTTTAAGGCCGCAGTAGGCACCGTAAGCCGCTGCCGAAGCACTGGTGTTTCCCGTAGAAGCACAGACAATGGTGGAGCTTCTTTCTTCCAGTGCCTTGGCTACTGCCATAACCATTCCCCTATCCTTAAAAGAGCCTGTAGGATTACATCCCTCTAGCTTGAAATACAGCTCGCTATGGCCTATCTGCTTCCACAGGTTTTTCGATCTGACCAGAGGAGTATCGCCTTCTCCCAATGTGAAGATAGGAGTATCCTCGGTTATAGGCAGGAACTCTTTGTATCTTGTCAAAACTCCCGTAAACATGCTATTTCTGCCTGAGACCTTTTCTAGCTCCACTCCTCTACTCTTATTACACTGCCTACGTTCCTTACGATGTCGAGGGACTTCAATTGTTGGATAGCCTGCTGCATAGACGCCTCTCTTGAGGTGTGAGTCATGATAACTATCTCTGCGGCCTGCACCTTTTCGTCGGTTTCTTTCTGGATCACCGAAGCTATGCTTATTTTAAGGTCTCCCAATACCCTGGCGATCTGAGCTAGGACGCCCGGCATGTCTGCCACGTTAAGCCTCATATAGTACTTGGTGTTGAGCTCGGTAATGGGCTTAATGGCAATATCCTCTCTTAGGAGCAGAGAAGAGGTGGGACTGATGCCGCTGGCTATGTTACGAGCTATTTCAAGAATATCGCCTAATACGGCGCTGGTCGTGGGTAGGGAACCCGCACCCTGGCCATGAAATACCACCCTACCCGACAGGTCTCCCTCGATCTCTATGGCATTGAACACCCCATCCACTTTGGCCAATAATACCTGCTGGGGCACTAGGGCAGGATGCACCCTGACTTGAAGGCCCTTCTTCTCCTGGCGGGCTATAGCCAGGAGTTTAATGTTGTACCCCAACTCTCGCGCATATCGAAAGTCCTTTGACCCAAGGCTCGTTATGCCCTCGCAGTGGACGTCAGAGGCTCTCACGCGGGTGTGAAAGGCGAGAGTTGAAAGGATAGCCAGCTTATAGGCGGCGTCTATACCCTCAACGTCGTTCCTAGGGTCTGCTTCGGCGTAGCCATGTGCCTGGGCTTCCTTCAAGGCTATTGAGAAGTCAGAGTGGTTCAAGGACATCTCTGTCAGGATGTAATTGGTGGTGCCGTTGATAATGGCGCGAAGAGCGGTGATATCGTTGGCCAGAAGGTCTTTGCCAAGGGGACCTATAATAGGAATCCCTCCTGCTACGCTTGCTTCAAAGAGAAGTTGGACGCCTTTTTTACGGGCGAGAGTGAGGATGTCTGGGCCATGCTTAGCCATGACCTGCTTATTGGCTGTAACTACATGCTTGCCTAACGAGATGGACTTGAATATATAATCCAGCGCGGGTTCTTCTCCACCCATCACCTCAACCACTATGTCAACGGCAGGATTCCCTATTATGTCCTCAGCGTTAGAGGTTAAGAGATGCCGCGGCACTTCAAAGGCCCTAGGCTTAGAGAGATTCCTTACCAGTATGCCCTGGATAGCCACAGAAGCGCCTGCTTGTTGGGCTATATGGCGGCTTTTCTGCATAAGAACTCGGGCTACCCCGCTCCCCACCACACCCATACCCATGAGACCTATGCCAATCTCTGAGCGCTGTGTCAATCTGCAGCCTCTATCAATTCTGTCTATTCTTTGCGGATAATCCTATTTGCTCCACGACCCAGTAGTATCTATCGGAATCGAAATTGGTCTTGATGTTGTAGTGTTTCCTCTCCTCTATCAGCCAGGCTTGCACTGCTCGGCCTTTGAGGGTTTGCCTATGTTCAGGGTCAATTTCCCTGGCCTCTGCCTTTTCAGATACCATGAACACCATGGGTTCATTGCCGGAGGTCTGTGGGATCGGTGAGCTCAACGTGCCCACTTCTAGGCCAAATATCAGATCCTCTTGAACACCCAATACGCCTCGCGGTGCCCAACCCAGATCGCCGCCGTCTGTAACCAGGGAGGGGTCACTAGAAAACTCTTTAGCCAGTTCTTTGAATGGAGTGCCGTCCTCAAACTTCTTCTTCAATACCTCGTAGTTTGCATCGTTAGCCATAGATATAGCGTGGAGATGTATCTGTTCTGCTACTGTAGGAACGTCGCGGCCCAGGATCTCCGTGGCCTTGTACCTGAAGATGTCCTTCTTGACCTGTTGCTTGTAAGCGCTATCAGATAGCTGAAGGGTGTTCAGATATTGCCTGTATCTCTCTCTGAACTCCTTCTCCAGCTGTGCCTGGTCCACCTCCTGGCCCTCAGGCACGGGTGGAAGTAGGCGGCTGCGAATCTCTTCATCTATCTCATCTGGAAAGACGGTGACGCCTAAACGGGGCGCGGCCCTCTCAAGAAGCTCGTTGTCCACCAGGGATGTAAGCACCTGGAAGGGAGCGGAAGCCAAGTCCAGGGGTTGGCCTGCAAATTCGGCGCCTACTTGCATCTGCCTTAGAATCTTTACTAGGTCTCCCGCCGTATATTTGAGGTCATTGACCTGTACTACCATTTGCCTTGGAGGCAGAACAAAGGTGGTGGCATAACCGTAAGCTATAATGCCTCCTATTAGCGCGATAAATACACCAATAGCGCTGAGGGCTATTAGTTGCTTTCTTCGTTCCTGTTGGCGCCGCGAAATCTGGCGACGACGACTGGAGGCAGCAGTCTTGGTCTCTTGTCTTCTGGAAGTCATGCTCAGTTCTATAACGGACTAGAAAGTTCCAACTATGCGATTTGGATGCGGATAGACTATTGAGAGCTTACTCTTAACTTCAATAACCCCTCGACTAGCCGGGAGATCTAGTAAAAAGCTTAATCCCGTGCCCAGCCTGTCACTGAGGATTGGTTAGGCGAAAAAGGGAGCAAGGCCAAGTGCCTGGCGCGCTTTAAGGCTTCGGTCAGTGACCTCTGATGTCTAGCACAAGTTCCCGTCCTACGGCGAGGCTCTATCTTGGCCCTATCCGATATGTAACGCCTGAGCTTGTTAACGTTTTTGTAGTCTATGTGTTCCACCTTCTCCACACAAAAGGCGCAGACCCTTCGTCTAGGATAGAAGCGCGCCCTTCCCTCTCGTCGCTGTTCAGTTACTCTTCGTCCTGTGGCCATAAAAGTTCCTTAACCTCTAGTTTCTTTGTCTCATCTACCAGGGTAGCCCCTCTTCGTCTTGAGGTGTCTCCGCACCTTGAGGGACTTCCCTGCCCTCCTCTTCTGTTGGTGAGGTCGAGCCCTGCCTGTCCAAAAACAGCACTCGGTTGGCAACGATTTCATTCCTGAAGCGTGTCTTTCCGTCCTGCCCTTCCCAGGTATGGCTTCGAAGTCTTCCCTCTACGTATATCTTTCTTCCTTTGCTAAGGAACTGGTTACACTGTTCTGCTAACTGATTCCAGGCGACTACTGTGAACCACTCTGTATCCTGTCGGCGTTCCCCTTCAGGGGTGGTATAGAAGCGACTGGTGGCGATTCGAAAGGACGTAACCGGATTGCCTTTTGGGGTATAGCGCATCTCGGGATCAGTACCCAAATTACCTATCACAATTAGCTTATTCAGTCCCACCATTAGTATTGTCCCCCTTCCCATTCTCTGTAACACTAGAGTTGACTCGGGCTATCTCCCCCCTAGTCAGTAGATGTCTTATTATCTCATCTGTAACGTTCAAATAGTTATCCAGTTCTCTTGTAAACTGGGGCTGTAACTTGAAGTGGGTAAGGACGTAATTTCCCTCTTTGAACTTCCTTATCGGGTAGGCTAATCGTCTTACTCCCCAAAGCTCTTGGCTGGCAATGCTCCCACCTCGGTCGTTTACAAAGCTAGCTAGACGTTCCAAAGTGGAAGCGACGCCTACTTCATCGGTTTCTGGCTTTAATATTATCACTAACTCATAATCATGCAACTTTGTGTCCTCGTTTGGGTTTTTCTTCTTTCATCTATAAGCTAAGGCCTAAGCATTATACCATGACACTCCCATGTGCAACAATCGGCTCTCGATCCCTCTCTAGTGTAAGCCGACCGTGTAATCCTACAAGCTAATTATTGTTGCTGGCGGTCGCTTGTGCTATACTGACTCGAAAAGAGCCGAGGCTCTAATTTTGATATAAGGTAGGTTTTATGGAGCAAGGGGATGAGAAGGTCAAACTAGACCAAGAACCGTTAACTATGAAGTCTCTATTAGAGGCGGGCGTTCACTTTGGACATCAGACCCGAAGGTGGAACCCCAAGATGAAGACCTACATCTTCACACAGCGAAACGGTATTCATATAATAGACCTTCAGCAGACCCTGGCTCTTTTGGGAAGAGCCTGTGAGTTTATCACCGATATTGTGGCTGGAGGCCAATCCGTTCTCATGGTAGGTACCAAGAAGCAGGCTCAGGAGTCAATTGAGAGCGAGGCAAAACGGAGTGGAACCTTCTATGTGAACCAACGCTGGCTGGGCGGTACATTGACCAATTTTCATACTATCCAGACGCGTATTGACTATCTTGTTCGTTTGGAGGAGCGCCGACTAAAGGGTGAGTTCAATCTTCTGACCAAGCTAGAAGCCTTGAAGCTGGAAGAGCAGATTCAACGGCTGAACCGATACCTGGGTGGCATAAAGCAGATGACGAGGCGTCCAGGCGCTCTGGTTATTGTAGATATAGGTAAGGAAAGAATAGCTGTGAACGAGGCCGCCAAGATAGGGATTCCTGTTGTTGCCCTAGTCGATACGGATTGTGATCCAGAGGTTGTGGACTTCGTTGTTCCCGGGAATGACGATGCCATACGTTCCGTGCGTCTGGTATTGGCTCGAATTGCTGATGCTGTTCTAGAGGGCAAAAGCAGGCTGCAAACAGTCCAAGAGGTCGAGGTCTTTGAACCCTCAGAGGCAGTGATGGCAGCAGCGCGAGAAGAGTAGGGGAGGCGAGCTTGCCAGTTTCTACAGAGTCTATCAGGGTTCTCAGAGAGTTGACCGGGGCCGGCATAATGGATTGCAAGAGAGCCTTGGAGGACTCCGCAGGAAATTTTGAAAAGGCAGAGGAGATCCTTAGAAAAAAGGGCATAGCTCTGGCCGCCAAGAAATCATCCAGGGTGGCTCATGAAGGGCTAATAGAGGCTTATATTCATAACGGAAGCCGCATTGGAGCCATCATAGAGCTGAACTGCGAGACGGATTTCGTAGCCCGCACACCGGCCTTCAGGGAGTTAGCTCATGGGTTAGCCATGCAGGTCGCAGCCATGTCGCCTTTGTATATTGACCAGAAAGAACTTCCTGTCAATTATGAGGGAAACCCACAGGAGCAATGCCTGCTTCTGCAGCCCTTTATCAAGGACCCTGCGAGAAGTGTCCAAGACCTGGTTAACGATGCTATAGCCCGGGTTGGGGAGAACATAAGAGTTAAGCGATTCGTTAGATTCGCTCTGGGGGAATAGCATGGAGGAAATTTCAGGCGTCCGGTATAAGCGAACGCTTCTGAAGCTGAGCGGTGAGTCCTTCAAGGGAGAACGTGGGTTTGGCATAGACCCTAAGGCTATACAGTACATGGCCAGGCAGATTAAAAGGGTGGTGGAGTTGGGGGTGGAAATGGGTGTAGTTGTGGGAGGAGGCAACATCTGGCGTGGAGAGGAGGCCGAGGCGGAGGGAATGGACCGGGCAACTGCAGATTACGCAGGCATGTTAGGAACAGTCATAAATGCTCTTTCCCTTCAAGATGCCCTTGAGCGAATCGGGATCATCACAAGGACTCAGACGGCTATTCCTATTCAGTCTGTGGCAGAGCCTTACATAAGGCTCAAAGCCATAAGTCATCTCGGAAAGGGGCGAGTTGTCATCTTCGCTGGGGGCACAGGGAACCCCTTCATGTCCACAGATACCGCCGCTGCCCTGAGAGCACTCGAGATAGACGCCGATGTCCTCCTCATGGCCAAGAACAAGGTGGATGGCGTGTATGACGCTGATCCCCGAAAGAGCTCTCAAGCTCAAAGGTTTGATTCTTTAACGTATATAGATGCACTAAGACGTCGTTTAGAGGTGATGGATAGCACCGCCCTCTCCCTTTGTATGGAGAATCAGATGCCTATCATAGTCTTTGACATCTTTGTTTCCTCTGCTCTGGAGCAGATCATAAAGGGAGGGCGGATTGGCACCGTAATTGCCGACTCCGTGAGCGTACCTTTATCTTAGGTTACGGGAGCGTTGAACTGCTTATGGTTATGTCCACAGATGCGCTAAATAATGCCGAAACGAGAATGAAAAAAGCTGTGGAAGCCCTGAGGCGGGATCTAAACACAATACGCACTGGTAGGGCGCAGCCTGCTCTCGTGGAGCACCTTCTGATCGAGTATTATGGTGTTCCCACACCCTTAAATCAGATCGCCTCTATTAACGTCTCTGATGCCCGCCAGCTAACTATTCAGCCGTGGGATCGGCAGAGCTTGGGCACTATCGAGAAAGGTATTCTCAAGTCTGATCTAGCGTTGGTACCCAACAATGATGGAACCGTGATTCGTATCAACATTCCTACCCTAACTGAGGAGCGCCGTAGAGAGTTGGTGCGTTTGGTTAAGAAGAAGGTAGAGGATGCTCGCGTAGCTGTGCGAGGCGTCAGGAGAGACGCCGTTGAACGCTTAAGGGAAATGGAGAAGAGCAAAGACCTATCGCAGGACGACGACAAAAGGGCGCAGGATCAGCTACAGAAGCTTACCGACGTGTATATATCTCAAATGGACACCCTCTCCAAGGGAAAAGAGGCCGAGGTTATGGAGGTGTGAGGCTCAGCTTTAGGGCTGTGAACTTAGAAGCTATCCCTGAATCTGGTTCCGACCCCACCCTAAAGGGTGGGGCATCTATGCCTCCGCCTTCAGGTGGGGGTGCAGGAGAGGCTTTTGAAATGAGTTCTAGGAGACAAGGGGTAAAAACCCTCTGGATACCCCTTGGCGAGTTTCGGGATGACGACTAGCAATGAATTTAGATATGCTGCAGGGATGATTTACCGGGAGAACCAGGTATCCTTAGAAGAAGGGCTTAACATTTATCCCGTGCCTACCCATGTAGCCATAATAATGGATGTCACTGGCCGCTGGGCATAGGAATGGGGCCTTGGCCGTATTGCTGGGAATCGGGCGGGTACGGACCAGATTCGCCGGGTTGTTGAGTCTTTTGCCCAATATGGTGTCAAACATCTTACCCTTTATGCTTTTTCTACTGAGAACTGGAATCGCCCAGGCGAAGAGGTACGCGGACTTATGGGAATCCTTGAAGGGGTTATTCGTAGGGAGACTAAGGCTCTCCATAAGCAAGGCATACGCATTCTTCACCTTGGACGTCTGGATCGTCTCTCAGACCCGTTGCGCAAGGAGATATGCCAGGCCCTGGAATTGACCAAGAACAATACTCGAATGACTCTGAGTGTGGCCTTCGATTATGGCGGAAGAGCGGAGATCATAGACGCTGTCCGCAGCATTATAGCCAATGGTCTCTCCCCGGATGAGCTAGACGAGGAGCTTTTTGGCTCCTATCTATATTCAGCAACTCTACCAGACCCAGACCTGATTGTACGCACTGCTGGCGAGCAGCGTCTCAGCAACTTCCTCTTATGGCAGTCAGCATACAGTGAGTACTATTACACACAAGCTATGTGGCCTGATTTCGACGACCAAGAGGTACGGCAGGCACTAATAGCTTACAGTCAGCGAAAGCGACGCTTTGGCAAAGTTGCTCCCCAAGGCTAAGGCATCTTACTTGGTCTCTTCAGCACCTCCAATGCCTGCACTAGTGATAAGGGTTATCACCGCTCTGGTAGCAATGCCAGTACTCCTGCTGATTGTTTGGGCGGGGTTTCCCTGGTTAACCATACTTGTAGCCCTGGTAGCAATTGTTGGCGTCTTGGAATTCTGTGGCATAACCCTGAAGCCAGTTCGGAGAATCCCTCAGCGACCCCCGCCTGAAGGCGGGGGCATCATGCCACCCCCTTTAGGGGACGGTCCAAAACTCATTTCCCAGCAGCTTCTAGGAAAAGGTAACAGTCCCTTCACCATCTTCTCAATCCTTTGGGCCATATCCTTCATCCTTGCGGCGCACTTCATGGCCCTCGATATAGCCTCCGAGAAGATTATCTTACCCGTGACAGGGGTAGGTTTTCTTGTTTCCATGGTAGCTCTTCTGGGAGGACGTCCGGGCGAAGGACGTCTTTTTGGCTGGAGCATTTCTGTAGGCGCGGCTATTTATATCGGAGGGCTTCTGTCCTACGCTCTGCTGATTCGTGGCTTAGAGCAGGGGTGGCAATGGCTCTATCTCACCCTTTCGATTACATTTGCCACCGATACCGTCGCTTTCTTTGTGGGTAGAAGCTTTGGACGTAAGCCTATGGCACCAACTATTAGCCCGGGCAAGACCTGGGCAGGGGCCGTAGGAGGCTTCTTGGTGGCGCCTGGTATCAGCGTCATAGTGTCTTATATCCTGGCTCTCCCTTTACTCTTATGGCAGGCTGCCATTTTGGGGGCACTTTTGGGCATATGGGGTCAAGTGGGTGACCTAGTCGAATCTTTCCTGAAGCGTAGTGCTGGCGCAAAAGAGTCGGGCTGGATCATTCCTGGCCACGGCGGTGTTCTGGATCGCCTAGACAGCATTGTGTTCAATCTGGTGATTGTGTATTATTTTGTCATATGGGGGGTGGTATGAAGGGAGTTGCTGTTTTAGGCTCTACAGGCTCCATCGGAAGACAGACTTTAGATGTGGCCCAGAGTTTTCCCGGCGAGTTTCGTATCCTTGGCCTGGCAGCTCGGAGCAGCCTGCGCCTTATATCTGAGCAGGTTCGAAAATTCAGACCCCTTTTAGTCTCCTGTCAGGGAAGTCCCGAAGAGATAGCTGGCTTATTGGAGCTGGGATGCCGGCCGTGCTCTATGGAAGAGATGGTCTGTCACCCAAGTGTGGATCTAGTAATGATGGCCATCGTCGGTGAGGCGGGACTTATGCCTACCCTTGCTGCCCTTCAAGCGGGTAAAAGAGTGGCCCTGGCAAATAAAGAGGCCGTTGTGATGGCTGGAGAGCTTATTGCCACATATTTACAATCTGACAACCCGGCCATTCTTCCGGTAGACAGCGAGCCCAGCGCTATATGGCAGTGCTTGAGGGGAGAGGATAGGGAGGTTGCTCGTCTAATTATCACCGCCTCGGGAGGCCCTTTTCGTCAGAGGCCTCTGAAGGAGTTGGCACAAGTAACGCCCCAGGAGGCGTTAAGACACCCCACCTGGAATATGGGGCCGAAAATCACTATAGACTCGGCTACGCTGATGAACAAGGCTTTTGAAGTCATAGAAGCTCACTGGCTTTTTGGAGTGCCCTGGGATAAGATTGAAGTAGTGGTGCACCCGCAGAGTATAATTCACTCCATGGTAGAGTTCGTGGATGGTTCGGTAAAGGCCCAGATGAGCCTGCCGGATATGCGTTTGCCTATCCAGTACGCCCTCTTCTATCCCAAGCGCATGAAGAACGGCTCGTTACCACGCTTTGATCCCATATCTAGCGGCTCTCTAAGTTTCGAGTCCCTGGACCCAGACCGTTATCCCTGCTTCCAATTGGCCCTGGACATAGCTATGCGGGGCGGCACCTGGCCAGCAGCTCTCAGCGCTGCCGACGAAGCGGCCGTGGAGCTATTCCTATCAAAGCGAATAGGTTTCCTGGAAATACCTCTGGTTATCCAGCAGGCCATTAAGGGGCACCAGCCGGTGATGAATCCGTCTGGGTCAGATATTCTGAATGCTGCTGCTTGGGCAAGAGAGCAGGTCAACGCGGTGGTTGGACGGTAACCTTTGCTTACGATAGTTTACTTCATATTGCTCCTGGGCATCCTGGTTTTTGTTCACGAGTTGGGCCATTTCGCCACGGCCAAAGCCTTTGGGATACAGGTCAACGAGTTCGGCTTTGGTTTTCCTCCGCGCCTTTTGGGCCTGCGCTGGAGAGGAACTCTATACTCCCTTAATCTTGTGCCCTTGGGTGGCTTTGTGAAAATGGTGGGCGAAGAGGATCCCGGCCACCCGCGCAGCTTGGCGGGTAAGCCCATATTTACTCGCTTCATTGTTCTGGTTGCAGGGTCATTTATGAACGGCCTTCTTGCCGTTGCCATTTTTACGGTCTTCTTTATGACTCCCCAAGAGACGCTGGTAGGGCAGGTCAGGATTCAGCAGGTAACCCCAGACTCTCCAGCTGCGAGGGCGGGGCTAAAGCCCGGCGATACCGTCCTGCGAGTAAATGGTGAGCGGGTACTCAATCATGCCGAGCTGGCTCGACTTATTCATCTCAACTTGGGATCTCCTATGGAGTGGGTTATAACCAGGGGATCTTCCCCAGAGTTCGCCACCTATGAGACTGTGCAGCTAGTGCCGCGCTGGAAGCCGCCGCAAGGCGAGGGGGCTACAGGAATATTCATCGCCACCATTAACCCCCGTGTGGTCCGAGTTTCCTACCCAATCTGGAAGGCGGTACCTCTGGGAGCAAAAGAGGTGGGAGAGGTATTGGTCCTGGGGAAGAACGAGGTTATTCGCTGGATTATAGGCGGCTCCAAGCCCCAGGTCGCTGGGCCTATAGGAATCGCCCAGATGACGGGTGAAGTAGCAGAGGCTGGCCTTACACCCTTCATTCAGTTCGTAGCCTTACTCAGCATAAATCTGGCCATCATAAATGTATTCCCCATACCTATGTTGGATGGCGGGCGTCTCCTCTTCTTGGGCATCGAGTGGGTCAGGAGGGGGAAGCGAGTACCTCCTAAGAGGGAGGCCATGGTACACCTGATGGGACTGGCGTTATTGCTGAGCCTGGTAATAGTGATTAGCTACTTCGACA
>JACQTT010000089.1 GCA_016210665.1 Chloroflexota bacterium
AATAAACCATCCCACCTCGGATAGACAACTGTTGGCACGCCAGAGGCCACAGGTGCCGGGAACCGTGTAAGGCGACGCCGTGTCCACCAGCAAGAGCGGGGCAGCTTAGAGGGCTTCCCAGGCGGACATCTGGACACGCCACGCCGGGGAACTCTCCCGCCGTTACCCGACGTACCAGTCCCTGCACCTTTTGATCGTACAAATACAGAGCTCCGTCGCTAGCATTTCCGAGGGTCATCATCTGGCGCAACACCTCATGAAGGACGTCATCAAAGCCTAGCTGACTCTCCTCATACCCGATCACGGAAGGTACGGCCAGGGACAATCGCTGGTGAAGGAGTCCAGATTCCAGGAAGGGACTGACCACGCGGCCTGTCCAGGTTAGCAGGCGAAGAGTCCGATCCACATCGAAGGTGGCCTCGCGAGAGGCAACGTTCAGGCTTCCCGCGACACGATCCGAACCCAGAAATAGCGGCACGCAGACGTAGGAGCGAAAGCCACGCTCCTTGACTTGTGTTCTGAGGTAACGGGAATCACCGACAAGGTCTCTGGTCACAATGGGCGCCTGCGTCGTCGCCACCAGACCCGGAAAGCCTTCCCCAGGATGGAAACGAGTGATTTGGGCGAAGGCATTCCTGAAGAGGCCACTATAGGCACTAAGCAGAAGGTCGCCAGCCCCTGGTTCTGTCAGGAACAGCTCGGCTGCCTCCGCCCCGGTCGTCTGCCGGAGCCACTCCAGAGTTTGCTCGATCCCTTGATCCAGGCTGCTAAGCGACAGCGACGATGAGAGGGTTGCCAGGGTCGCCAGATCGCGTGTTGTTTCTACTGCGGAAGTAGTCAAAGAGGCTTGGGAGGTGGCGAATGTTCGGTGGAGACTCTCTACCAAGGTAACCAATGCACCGCCTGGGGGTTTGGGCAGAGCAGTCAGTTTGCAGAATAAGCGCAGGCTTTGCTGGCCCAGGCGTTTCAAAACGAGTGTGCGGTGACCGCTTAGACGCCCGCTTTGCAGATCCTCAAATGCAGGACATTTGGCTCCACACGCTGCTCTACCAAAGGGGTCGAAGCCCCCTACCACCTCGTAGCAGGGCTTCCCCACAGCCGCCTCCGTGCCAACGCCCAAGGCCAAGGCCGCACCACCGCTCCATTCGACGATCCGCTGCCCGTCGTCGATGACGAAGAAAGCTTCCGCTGTCTTTGCTACCTCCGGGTCTGGCTCCACCGCAGTCTCCCTCAGGCGCAATATGGTTCCTTTACGTTTCCTATTCTACTATCTCTTTACCTGCTAGTCCATTCGCGGCCCCAAAAAGCAGGCAAAGCTGTAAGTCCTGTGAAAGCTTTGTGCGATCACGCCGCTAGAAGGCCGGTCAGTCGTTGCACCAGCCCGGTTGGTATCCACATCCAGTCGCCTTGCCCCACCATCGGGGATTCGAACCCGTCTGAGACGTCACAAGGTAACCCCTTTGGCATAGCTGAAAGTCAGGTCACCGCAGGTACGGATTCCAGCCTGTCCACCACTATCGGGCGACTTGCCAGTCCTGCAAGGCTCCCATGATGCGGCTCACGTGCCTCTCATTCAAACTGAAGCTAGAAAATAGCTAACATTTAGCTAACGGACTGAATGAAACGGGTTAACACCAATTGGTGTGCTAGATACAAAACCAAGTTCTCGCAAACAACACAACAGTTCTAATTTGTATCTAATAACACCCTTTGGGACGCTAGGGCACAAATCCCGTATGCACCACCAATTAGCGTTTTACAGCACTAAGCCTATGTGGTGAGCTTAAGAGCACCTATGACGCAAGTGTGCCCAGCCTGTAAAGCCAGCAGC
This sequence comes from Chloroflexota bacterium, assembly GCA_016210665.1. Taxonomy (GTDB): domain Bacteria; phylum Chloroflexota; class Dehalococcoidia; order Lucifugimonadales; family JACQTT01; genus JACQTT01. The sequence goes on from JACQTT010000089.1 coordinate 1,832, forward strand.
CCTATTACCGCCCGCTTCTGCGTGAGTTGCCACTATGCCTTTGACTACAGTCCCCTCACCCAACCCACTGCACCACAGGCACCTCAGAGTGCAAAGAAGCTGTGCATCGGCTGCCGCACCATCAACCAGGTAGAGGCGGCCTATTGCTACCGCTGTGGCCTGAAGCTCCCTGAGGTCTTGTATCCCCAGGCAAGTATGACGGGTAACCCAGCGGGTTTCTGGATCAGGATGGCGGCCTACCTCATTGACCAGATACTGCTGTCTATCGCTGCTATTCTATTGGCGGTTCTCTTCGCTGGAATGGACGTAAACGAGGCTATTAATCAATCGGTGGGTGTAGCAACGGGCTGGGCAACCTCTTTGATAGCTACAGGCCTAGGAGTTATATACTACACACTTGCCATCGGGCAGTGGGGTCAGACCGTCGGCAAAGCTATCCTCGGACTAAAGGTAACAAGGGGAGACGGCTCTCGCTTGTCCTTTCAGAGGAGCTTCGCCAGATGTTGGGCATACCTGGTATCAACAATTCCCCTTGGGCTAGGGTTCATTTCAATTGCTCTGAGTTCCCAGAAGCGAAGTTGGCACGATTTTATCTGCGACACCCGAGTTGTGAACCTGAGAGGCTGAGCGGTCTATGCACCTACTAGGGTTTCTCATGCTAGGCTTTGCGCCGGGTATTTTCTGGCTCTGGCTTATCTACCAGCGTGACAAATACATTCCGGCACCTATCCACCTGGTAGTTCGTACCTTCCTTTGGGGAATTGCGGTAGCATTCCCCGTCGCCATCGTAGAGGCGGTTCTCATTGGTATAGTAGGAGTTGATAACAAGCACCTGTCAATGCCAGGAAGGTCAACACTTGTAGAGATAGCCTACATATCTTTTATAGTAGCCGGTGGAACCGAGGAGTTAGCAAAGTACCTAGTCATAAAGAAGACTGTCTTCGACTCCCCCTATCTCCGCCAGCCTCTCGATGGAATAATCTTCTCCGCCGCTGCTGCCCTGGGCTTCGCTTCCATCGAGAACGTGCTCTACATATTCAGTTTCCGCCCTGCAGTGATTCTGGTCCGAGGCCCCTTCTCTACTCTGGCTCACATGCTGTTCTCAGTGACCTTTGGCTATGCCCTGGGTGCCCGAAAGATGGGAAAGCTATGGCCTCAAGCGCCTGTGCTCACTCTGATCGCGGCCATGACCCTACACGGGCTCTTCGACTACCTATTGCTGAGCAATCCTTACTATAGACCCTGGGCACTAGTGCTCTTCTTGGCCTTAGCCATTCTGTTCTTTCCCATCCTGCGCTTAGCCCAGAGGCAGTCGCCATACCGAGGCAAGGTGGCTGCTATATGGGTCTCTTGTGCAAACTGCACAAAGCAAAGCGGCTACGGCAGCACCTACTGCACGGCCTGCGGATTCTCGCTGGCCTCGGCGAAATCTGGCACACTTATGGTCTGCGGCCAATGTCACAGTCCCGTAGGAACTAGCCATCACTTCTGCATTTCTTGTGGTAGCCGCCTAGACCGCAAGCTCGTTTCCGCCGACGTGTAACTGCTACCATCTGGCTTCAGGCATAAATCCCGGCTGCGCCCCGCCGAAGACGTGAAGGTGGCTTCGTATGGCATCACGGCATCAAGGTGCTTGCTTACGGACATCCCCATACTGCACCCTAACCTTCGCCAACTATAGTAACTAAAAGCGGGTTATCCCGTTAGCTCTCTTTGCCAGACCTGGATGAGCTGGGATGCTTCACTCTCGGTAAGAGCCTCCAGGTTAACGCTCTTCTTCAATCGCTTGGCCAAGTCTAGCAGGAGGGATCGCTGGTCAAGTCTTAGGCTTCTGTCTGGAAGCGAGGCGATAGACTTCAGCCCATCGGGGTCAGGGCTGACCCTAAGCGCCTCCTCTGACGTGATACTGCCTGAGCTAAGCAGCTCTGCCAGAGCCTGATTCATACTGCGCATTCCAGAGGCCCGCCCCAGAAACTGGTAGTTTGGTATTTCAGCAAGATGGTCGTCTCTGATAAGGTTCTTGATCGCTCGATTTCCCAGTAAGACCTCAACGGCTGCCACACGACCTAGGCCATCGGCCCTGGGCAGCAACACCTGGTACAGAATGGCTTCGAAGATGGTGGAGAGCTGAAAGCGAACCTCAGCCCTTAGCTCGGAGGGATAAAGAGAATAGATGCGCTCAATAGCTTCGACAGCACTTCTTGCATGGAAGGTGCCCAGCACCAGGTGACCCACCTCGGCTGCGCGCATGGCGACAGACACGGTTTCGATATCCCGTAGCTCGCCTATGGCTATAACGTCAGGGTCCTGGCGCAAGACGTGTCTGAGGGCGGAAAGAAAAGAGGTGGTATCGGAACCTACCTCTCGTTGGGTAACCAGGCTCTTTCGGTTTTTGTGAAGATACTCTATAGGCTCCTCTATGGTAACTATATGACGGGTAGTTGTGCGGTTAATGTGATCCACCATGGCAGACATTGTCGTTGACTTGCCGGATCCCACCGGCCCGCATATAAGAATGAGACCTCTGGAAAGGAGGGACAGATTCCTACAGACAGAGGGAAGCCCAAGGGCGGCAAGCTCAGGAACTTCGAAGGGCACTGGCCGGAAGGTGAGCTTGAGACTACTCCTCTGGTAGCAGGCGTTTACCCTGAAACGGCCAACCCCCGGCAAACTATAGGCAAAATCTACTTCCCTATCTCGAAGCAGTCTTCCTCTATCAGCCTCGCTGGCCACAGCATCGAAGATGCCTTGAGTGTTCTCTGAAGTCAAAGGAGAGAGATTAGACAAGGGCTTAAGGGCACCCTGATGGCGAATGAGAGGAGGAGCACCCACCGCAATGTGGAGATCCGAGGCCCCTCCCTGCACGACCTGCCCCAAGAGTTCTTTAATGTCCAACGCCTTCTCCTACCTTTTTTGGCCACTCTTTTTGAATCTTAATTTGCAGGCTCCTGACCAGGATTCACGAACCCAGACTCTTCGGGGGGCCCGCAGAAGTTGCACTAGTTTGAGCCCTAGGACCACGCTCTTGAGATTGTTGCAGTAAGATCATGTTCACCTGCTCCTCGGTGACAAACCCTAGCTCCTCCAGAGCCTGTCCTACCAGAATTCCCTTGGACTGGGCAAAGGTAATGGCCTCCTCTACCTGCCGTAAGGTGGCTAGTCCAAGCTGAGTCAAGTACTCGCCAAACAGCTTACGTCCTGCCACCTTGGCTACTCCACCGCCCTCGGTTTTGGCTTTATACATCATGATGTCGGCCACAGCTATTAGAGCATCAATTGTAGGACGCTGCTCCTGACGGTCTGCGATGCCAATGCTGACTGTGACTGGTGGCTCGCCTTCTGGCAGAGCCTTTTCGGATGTCTTTTTCACCATGGCAATCAGACGTTCGGCGACACGCATCGCATTTTGAGAGTCCGTTTCTGGCAGTATTATGGTAAACTCGTCTCCCGCGTAACGGGCAGCCAGGTCGGTGTTTCGGATGGATTGGGTCATTGAGGAGGCGACGACCTTGAGAAGCTGGTCACCCGCCCCATGGCCAAGTTTGTCGTTGATGTACTTCAGGTGATCCACATCTATGAGAAGGATGGCAAGGGGCCTCCCGTAACGCGCCGATCTGGCCATCTCCTCTTGCAGACGCGCTTCGAAGAAACGCCTGTTGTAAAGACCCGTCAAATGGTCATGGATCGCCTCTTCTTGTAAACGTCCGAGATCCTGCTGGACAGTAAGATAGAGACGCCTCTGAGAATGTAGTTCAGTTTGCAGAATAGACCTGGTCAATATGTAAACAGAGAGAACGAGGGTCAAAAGAGCTACGATCTGGCCAACGATAACAAAGGAAAAGCCCCTATCGCTTACTTGATCCCATGTTGCCCATAGGAGAAAGGCCAGGGCTGCTAGAGCGATAACAAGACCGAGAACCCGCAATCCAAACCCCGATGTTTCCCTTGCTCCCTCTTGTAAAGTAGGAGTAGGGGAGGTTGAATCAGGTTGTTGTCCTTCTGTATTCACGAGCTTTTCCAGCCTTTTACCGGAGGTTAGCCGTCCAATACAAATCTTACAGTCAAGGGGCTTTGCTTAGCTGGATAATGTTTCTCAAAGCAGGTGAATTATACTGTACACGCATGGGTAGCACAACTTGAGGGTCTTGCATAATTCATGTGAAGAGGTGACTAGTGACGACTGAACCTAAAGACCAAAGTGCTATACTCTTGGTATCTTCAACCTTGGAGGTGCCAATTATGGCTAAAGATTGGACACTAACTGGCAATAATGCTTGGGAGCATCTCCAAGACGTCGAGCCAGAGAGTTGGCAATGTGGATATTGCTCCTACGAAGTTGCTTCAAAAACAGGGTTACGCACTGCAACCCACGAAGCTTTTATTCGTATTTGTCCGCACTGTAATTGCCCAACGTTCTTCTCGTGTGATAGAAAGCAATGGCCTGGACCAAGACATGGGGGACTAATTGCTAAGCTGCCAAAAGAAGTCGAGGTTGCTTACGAAGAAGCACGGGGAAGTTTGAGCGTGAATGCTTTTACAGGCTCCGTAATGTTATGCCGCAAAATCTTGATGAACGTTGCGGTCAGCAAGGGTGCAGACGAAGGTCTCCAATTCGCTCCATATGTGGAATGGCTAATGAAAGAAGGCTATGTGCCAAAGGGGTCTGACGGCTGGCTGAGATATATAAAGGACAGGGGAAATGAAGCGAACCACCAGATTGTTCCTATGAATTCAGATGATGCAAGGGGAGTTTTGAGCTTCACTGAGCAATTGCTTCGCAATGTTTATGTGTTGCCGAACTTGGTACCGCCCAAGCCTGCATCGCAATTAGAGAAAGGTAGCAATAAACCGTAACCTTACGCAGTCCCCTAACCCTGATATGATTCAGAGAGCGTTGCCCTTTGAGGCGGGAAGCAGCCTAGCTTGTGCAGTTTGGTTCTAGTTTACAAGAACCTTGCTTAGCGATCTCGGCTTACTCGTATGACTCATGTGTCTCATTAAGGCATCATTTATCTTGCCTCTCACTAGAGGACTTGTTGTGATAATTCTGACTTGCTTGACGCCCACTCCAGGCCGAGTTAAGAGCCATTGGATTTCATCAATAAGACCTGAGGCGAAAGAGGGAGATATTACATGTACTTGCCCTAAGTCTAAGTCTAGATGTTCCGGCCTCTTGGCCTCAACGAATTTAAGGACCTCATCTATAATTTCATCTGCTCTTTCCCGTGTTGCGAGGCTGACATCTTTAACTGAGAAGGTTGCGCTCATGAAAGTCTCCTCACGATACTTATCGCTTAACAAGGAATTCTAGCCTCTGTTAGCACCCCTACAATTGGGGGCCTCTGAAAGCTAACTTAACGTCCGTTGTCGTAGACAACTGAACAGCCAACGCCTGATCTAATCATAAAGCGACGATCTGGAAATCGCATCTCGGCACCAACATAGTATAATCCATATCCACGATGAGGATCGCTAAATCGACTTATGCTTTCTTTGACAGATTCCCTTACAGCGATGACATCTCCTGTGATACGTGCCCGCAGATTTGGGTTTTTCCTTAAAGAGCGCCGGATCCCTATACCAGAATCCCCTACCGCAATTTCTATGACCCGTCCCGAGGAATAGTTGTATCTCTGGGCCAACACCCATCCCCGTTTAGCTTCTGAGTGCTGAACAACGTTGGAGGCCAATTCTGAAACAACAGTATAACATGGGTCTATGAGACTAGTTAGACCGCCAGCATGTCCCATAGCTTCGAAAATTTGATTCGCTATTTCTTCTACCTCATTGCCAGTACTGAAACTTCGGACTGGGAGGATTGGGGTCAACCTTGCAAATATGCTTTCCAAACTCTCTGGGGTCCCTTCAAGAGCAGTAAGACTTTTCAGCGCATCAAGTAGGCGAACTTTACCGAAGTAATCGCGTACCTGTTTCCTGGAGGGCAAAATAATTTCGAGTGGTTTTTTGGTTTCTAGTAGCCTTTCCAGCAAGCATAATAACCCCACTACGCCTATGGGGTGTATGAATGTTAGAGCACCTAAGTCTATGGTGTAACTGTCATAATGCCGTAGTGACTGAGGGTCATAAGCAAGACAATTTACACTGTCGATGCTACTTCCACATCCACCTGTTAGCTTAAAAACAAAACCATCGGACACGGAGTTATTTTATGAACGGCTGGGCGTGGAAGTCAATATTAGCAAGTAGCGAATAGACTTCTTCCCTACCATCCTATTTTTCGCTAATGTTAGATAGGATGGCGACTACTTCATCCAATGCTAGTCCCTCCACCAAGAGGAGCTTATTCCTCGACTTGTGACCGCTTAGAATCTGCACGCTTCCCTTAGCTACTCCTAGCCGCTTGGCAAGGAGAGATATTACGGCATCATTAGCTTTTCCTTCTTCCGGGGGCGCCGTAACGGTGATCCTGAGCTTACGGCCTTCTATTAACTCGATGCCATTTCTCTTGGATTTCGGATGAACTCTGACCTCCAGGGCTTCAGGAATATGTCCCAAGGTGTGCCCCGCCGATGACATGAACGTGACCATGGTCCTGGCTCTGCATAGCATCCGGACCAAAGTTGGACAGGATACGAAAACCTCCTGGGCAGCGGCTCGCTCCCATATCTACAGCCACGGATGTAACTTTCGAGATCAGGCTGTCGGTCCACAGCTCTGTCTGGGTTACGTGTCTCTTTGGTATCACCAGAAGCATTACTGGCACCCAGGTCAGGCGGTTGTCAAAGACCAGAACGTCGTCATCTTCATAGCGTATTTTTGCTGGCTCACGGCGAGCCACAATCTCGCAGAAGGTGCACCTGCCTGGCTCCGTCACTATTTCACCTCCTGCCATAGCTCTGCCTCGGCTTAGCCTTGACGATTCCCTTCGACCTGAAATCAGGGGCCGTAATAGGCACAACATTCACCATCGTTGCATCGCCCAGACGGGAGCTTACGGCTTCGGCAAGAAAATTCTGAGGATTTCTTCTCTTGTCCTCCTGCACTTTTGGTTCATTAGGATCGTCAAGAAAGCGTGTAGTAGTAATAACCGTTGGCAGGCGGCCATTGTGCCGATGAACAATAATCTGATACAGCTTCTCCTCCGCCCAGGGGCTGCTACGTTGAGCACCCAGGTCATCTAGAATCAGCAGAGGCGTCTCTTTCACCTCCTCAAAAAGCTCATCGTGGGAAATATCGCTGGTAGGTGAGAATGAAGAGCGCAAATGGTCCAGGAGATCCGGCACGAAGGAGAAGAACACCAACTGGCCATCCTCGATTCGCTCTTTGGCGATGGCCACAGCCAAATGGGTCTTGCCACATCCGATTGGCCCTGTCAGAACCAGCCACCCCTCCGGGTGTCTAGCAAAGCTCATAGACGCCTGCTTAGCCATCTCAAGAGTTTGCCGCTCGCTCTCGCTGGCGTTATTCCCCCTAACGCTGAAGCTCTCAAAGGTCATCCTCTGGAGCATCTCTGGTTGCAGGTTGCTGTAGCGCAGGAGTCGGCTCAACCGATGGCTCTGTTGCTCCTTCTCTTGGCACTGGCAAATAATAGCAGTACCAAAAGACGGGTCTCCTAAGGGAACGTCCGCCTTTACCCAACCCCTGCCTTCGCAGAGAGGACATTTTGCCTGTTCCGGAGACTCCTCCTCAGCTTCGTAGGCGGTGTTGGTGGACCCGGAGATACGCTTCTCGGTCAGTCGCCGCAGAATGTCGCCCAAGCTTTCCATCATCTTTTCCCTCGGTTGCCCATCGCTCCAGAATGCGACTTATATAGCGCCAGCTGCGTTTATTAAGGGCCACCGCCTCTTTCAATGCCTCCTCAATCCAGGCAGGAGGATAGATCTGTTCTGCCTCCCTTAGCTCCTCAGCAATCACGGGAGTAAGCACTCCAATGTTCTCTTCATAGAGCCTAAACACATTGGGGCGCTCCTCAGTCCCTTGCCATGGCTCAGCCTTGGGCCACGGGCCTGGGGTCTGCTCCCCCTTCTCCATGCCGGCCAGCGTCCTGCGATCGGTCTCGGTGTTCAGGAGATACAGTATCTCGATGGAGCCCTCTCTACTGAACGAACCAGAGATCAGGGTGCCCCTCTCCACTGCCATAGCCAACGCCTTCTTGACGACGGCCTCTCGCTCTGCGCTCGTGGCCTTCAGCGCCTTGACTAAGGTCTGGTCAGCCAGAAGCTCCTTCAGGGTTATGAAGCGAGGGAACCCCTTCTTCTGATACAGCAACCAGAAGACTCGCAGCGTGCACTTGAACTCTGCCAGGTCATCTATCTCTATCAATAGAGGGCCGAAGAAGGGGTTAGGAACTGGCGTGTATCTTACTTTGGGGGGAAAGCCGTCAAAGGCCATACTAGGCTACCCCCTTGGAGGCGGCGAGGTTCTCAAAGCGTGCCACGTTCTCCCGAAAGTAGAGATTAACCGTAGCCACTGGCCCATGTCGGTGCTTGGCGACGATAATCTCGGCGATATTCTTGGGATATGGCCGGTCAGGAAAACGATGCTCCCATTCATCCTCCGTATAGTAGGCATCGTCCCGATAGATGAAAGCCACCACATCGGCGTCCTGCTCTATGCTGCCGCTCTCTCTAAGGTCGGAAAGCACTGGCCTGTGGGAAGGTCTCATCTCTACTGCCCGGCTCAGCTGAGAGACGGCTAGCATAGGGACATCTATGTCCCGGGCCAGCCCCTTAAGAGAGCGGGAGATTTCGCTCATCTCCTGCACCCGATTCTCCCCCCGCCCATTACCTCTGATTAGCTGAATATAATCTACGATAAGCAGGTTCAGGCCCCTCTCCATTTGAAGACGCTTCGCCTTGCCCCTCATCTCCACGATCCCCTGCAAGGGGCTGTCATCGATGTAGATTGGCAGATCAGAGAGAAGCCCGATAGCATCTAGGACGCGCCTCTCCTCGGCTTCAGAGTGAAGCCCCAGGCGCAGTCGGTGCGTATCTACTCCAGCCTCGCTGGAGAGGAGTCGCAGCACCAACTGCTCCCGGCTCATCTCCAGGCTAAAGAATCCCACAGTTGCACCTTGGGCGGCGGCGCTGCGAGCTATACTTATCGTCAGGCTGCTCTTGCCCAGGCTGGGGCGGGCCGCCAGGATAATCATGTCCGACCGCTGCATTCCACCCAGGAGCCTGTCCAGGTCAACAAACCCCGTAGGGATGGGCGCTACTCCCCGTTCCAGAGGGCCCAGAATCGTGGAACTCTCCTCCATGTACTGGTCCAGCACGTCCCTTATATGCAGAAAGTCCCGGACGCTGCGGCCGGTGCGTATGCGGAAGAGCAACTCCTCCGCCCGGCTAAGGGCAGCCTCCAAGTCGGAAGTGCCCTCATAGCCTATAGCGGCGATATCCCCACCGGCCCTGATAAGCTGCCGTAAAGTGGCAGTCCTCTGGACGATATGGCCGTAATACTCGACGTGGAGGGACGTGGGCACTATGGATACCAGATGGCTCAGATATGATGGGCCGCCTATACCATCCAGACGGCCTTGGAGGGACAGCTCATGGGCCACCGTCACCTGGTTGATACCCTCGCCTCGATCAAAGAGCGAGAGACAGGACTCGTAGCACCAGCGATTCTTCTCCCTGTAGAAGTCATCTCCTTTGAGAAATGGAGACACCCGAGTAATGGACTCCCCATCTATCAGAAGAGAGCCAACGACCGCCTCTTCGGCATCCACGTCATGAGGGGGCAGGCGCTCGGCATACATGCTTAAGTAGCTTCCGCCTCGACAACAAGCTTGATCTTTATATCAATACCTTCATGTAAATGCAACGGTACCTCATAGCTACCCAGAGCCTTGATCGGCTCCTCCAGGGTTATATTCCTTCGGTCTATCGGCCTATCGGTCAGCTTGGATAGCTCCTCAGCGATCATGATGTTGGTTATAGACCCGTAGAGCTTATCCTCCTCACCCACCCGCGCCTTGAGCGTCACCGTAGATGCCTCCAGGGCCTCTCCCAGCTTACGCCAGTCCTCCAATTCCTTGAGACGCCTCTGCTCCGCTGCCTTTTTGATGCTTGCTACCCTCTGGAGCTCGTTCTGGGTGGCCAAAGCGGCCAGCTTCTTGGGTATGAGGTAGTTGCGGGCAAAGCCATCCTTCACCTGCTTGACCTCTCCCGCCTGAGCGACATTGGTAACGTCCTGCAAGAAGACTACTTTCATAGCGAAACACCCCTTTCTAATCTAGGTTGAAGAAGAACAACAATAGAACTAACGTGCGACTTTTGATTATACCACAGGACGCAGAGTTGATGTATGGCTAGACAAAAGGATCCAGCCAAAACTTCCTGAACTTTTCTATGCTTCCAGTGGTGCCGATAAGAGTCTCTTGGGGTCTCAGTGGAACAGCGGACGGTGCGATACCTGTGGACTCGCCCTTCCCTTCGGCTTTGTTCAGTACAATCTGGGATCAGGGTGAACTCCGACTTTGTACGGGGGCCGACTTGTGAGACTTGTCAAACCACGTGGCAAGGTGGCTGGAGGCAGGTAATACCTGTAGAATTGTGGGGCTGGTGACAGCTTGAGGCGGTCCTAGCGATTAGACCGACTCCTTCTACGCTTCGGGAGGTTCTGGCGCCGTTCTTCGGAATGCCGCCTTGCCTTTGTAGGCGTAAGCTCAATTACGGCTGGGACGACAAGAGTAGCAACTGGTACATGTCTATGAAACACGAGCCGAGGAGAAGGGAAGGCACCCAAAGATCCCTCCCGTAGACTGTAGTTGACATCGGCGGAGCCACCCAGTCGTACAACCGGGGGCAGGTTTGTCCCTGAAAAACCAACCATCTTCATCTCCATACTTACCATTATACCTTCTTCCATGACCCCTCATCCAGCGGTGTGATTTGGAGACTATCCGTCCTGCCTTTTCCTCCACCCTGGGGTGATACTGTGACGCGTTTTATTTGATATGTGCTGGTGAAGATGTGTTTTAAATCACGCGACTCAATCACCGCACGGGTGGTTGTCCTAGGTTGAGTCGCTAGAACCTCCTTCTCCCAACTCCAGGGTTCTCCCAGGGTAAGTTCTTGGGCAGCATCCTCATATATGCTCCACATCAGGTCACTTTCGTTCGGGGAGGCATCGACAATTGGCAGACCAATAGACTTTGCTTCACGTCTGGTTATCACATAGTCGTGCGACAGTAACTCTCGTGTGAGTTTTTTGATGATTTGATCAATGCGTTCTTGGTCGTTCATATGCAGCGTTAGTAGCTTTGATGCTAGCATGCCAATCTGCTCACGCGCCCGGTACACAGCTCCAAGGGCAAGCGGGCTAACTCGCTGAGCTAGATGACCAAGGACAGACGCCAAATATTGCTCTTCTTTCAGTCCAGCTTCTTGCTTGGCTAACTCAAAATAGTTCGCTACATCCTCCACACTGACCGGCAGAAACTGTATCTGACCTTGCTGCTCAATCGTAGGGCTGTGGGGTGTAGTAATGGTTGGATCTATTGGGCTGAGCTGCGCAAAAGGCCCGGCTACGATTGTATTTGCCCCTAAAGAAATAAGGGTAGCACAACTATGTGCCCGGAACGGTACCAAGATGTGAATGCTATCTCCGAACTCCCGCAAGGCGTTCGCTAATGCAAATCCCGTGAGCGTGTTACCACCACGGCTGTATATCAACAGGTCAAACTTATCTACTCTTCCTATGTACGACAAGTGCTGGGCTAAGATGGGAAGCGCATCATCTCCTATCTGAACTTCTTGGCCCTTGCGGTCCCCAGTGACATAGCAAATCAGGCGAGAACCTCTGGCCTCTTCGATTCTCTGGATGAGTTCCTTGCGGTTTGGCACCGAACTCCTTTAAGGTTAGTGATCGTCTCAGAGTATACTACACAGACGGGCCAAACACTAGCGCCAGCTGTCACCTTCGCAGCTATTCAGTATGCAGCAAGCTTGTCCAAAACACGCGTGTCCTGCCACTCCTCTACCCACCAGGATCTCTTGGCCTCGTGGGTACTGCCTGCAGCCCCGCTCAAGTGGGCGCTATGGCCCTTTGGGTTTCCATTACCTGCAAAGCTGAATGTTATACACCGCTCATCCAGCCTTGACCTCGCATAACAGGCTATCCCCTCGCCGCTACGTTATGACCTTTTGCAGCGCCTCTTCCACCAGAGGTGCGGGTACGTCGCTGCGGATGACCGCCTGGCCTATATCCTCCAGGAGCACCCATCTGATGGCCTTGCCCTCGGTCTTCTTGTCCAATTCCATCGCCTGGCGCACCGCCTCCAGATTTGCCCCAGAGAAGGAGAGGGGCAGGCCAAATCTATCGAGGAGCCTCCTCTGCCGTTCAAGACCCTCCTGAGACAGCAGGCCCATCCCCACACTGATGTAGCCGGCAGCCATCATCCCTATGCTCACCGCCTCGCCGTGAAGCAGCGTTCCGTACCCCGTCGCCGCCTCCAGAGCGTGGCCCACGGTGTGGCCGTAGTTCAGCAGGGTGCGCAGGCCCGTCGTCTCCTTCTCGTCCTGGGAGACCACGTCGGCCTTTATGGCGACGCTGCGGCGGAGGACCCTGGTCGTAGCCTCCTTTTCCAAACGCTGAAGCTCATCGGCTCTCGATTCAAAGGTCTCCAACAGCTCCCTGTCCAGGATGAGGCCGTGCTTTATGGCCTCGGCCCACCCCGACAAAAGCTCCCTGCGAGGAAGGGTACTGAGCAACTCCACGTCGGCCAGGACGAAGCGAGGTTGATAGAAGGCGCCCACCAGGTTTTTGCCCTGGGGCAGGTTTGCCGCCACCTTCCCTCCAATCGAGGCGTCAACCATGGCGGCCAGGCTGGTGGGCACCTGGACGAAGGGCAAGCCTCTGAGGAAGGTGGCAGCCACGAAGCCCGCCAGGTCGCCTACCACCCCTCCACCTACCGCCACGACGGCATGACCCCTCTCGGCTCGACGCTGGATGAGCCACTGGTAGATGTGCTGGGCGTACTCCAGAGACTTGCTCTCCTCCCCAGGCTTGATGATGAATATATGGGTGGGTACGTCTGCCTCCTCCAAGAAGCCTTGCGCTCGACGGGCGTGGCGAAAGACGCTCTCATCGGTGACGATATAGGCTGCCTTGGGTGCAATCAGCTCCTTTATCCGATGTCCCAGGGCATTCAGGATGCCCCAGCCAACCCAGATGGGACAGGCGCCCGAGGAGGTATGAACTGTGGCCGCCAGGTCAGGGTCATTCTTTTGGCCGCCATGAGTGTTGGATATGATCTGCCATCCCCTAATAACCTCATTAGCTACCTGAGCTATGGTAAGAGAGTCGGTATGCACCGTCCAGTGGGCCAGAGAGTAGGTGAACTGGCGGCGCTCCTTCAGCTCGCGGATACGCTCAAGAGCATCGTCTCCTGCCAGAAGAGGGCGAACAACAGTCCCATCCCCGTCGCCAGAACTCTGTGACAGCCGTGTGTGTACTGTTTCAGGGGTAGCTTCCAGGCAAACTGTAACGCCGCCTTGCTCCATGAGCTTCCGGTTGCGAGGATCCATAACCACACCGCCTCCAGTTGCCACCACCTGACCGGCTTCTCGGCAAACCTGCTCCAGAACAGAGCGCTCCAGCGCCCGAAAATATGCCTCGCCCTGGTCGGCGAAGATTTCGGCGATGGGTTTTCCTTCTCGGCGTGCGATCTCATCATCGGTATCCACAAAACGCCAGCCCAAAAGACGGGCGACCTCTTTCCCCACCGATGTCTTACCCGTTCCTGAGAAGCCTGTAAGAAAGATGTTATTAAGCATAGCTAGATGCTAATTCCTTCTAACCTATGCCAGCTTTGGACGAAAAGTCGTTCTGTTTACAATCTTGATACTTGAATTGCACACGAACCATCCCCTTTATCTCCTTCCTTTTCTGGAAGGGGATAAACAATAAGGCTAGGGGGCACCCCTAGCACCCCGACAAAGGGGCCTTACCCCTGTGTACTCCTTGAGTACACAGGCTGTACTTGTAGTTTCTGTGCGAAGCCCCCTCTACCCCGGCCGCCTAGACCGCGTCGTCGGGTGGCCGTTCCGCCGACATCTGTGCGGCAGCCCTGGGGCGGAACTGATTCAAGCCTTCTAGGAAGCCCAGGTAGTTGCGACGGGTCTCCTCCAGGTGGTCGCCGCCGAACTTCTCCAGGAAAGCCTCGGCCAGCACCAGGGTGAGACACGCCTCTCCAATGACGCAGGCGGGCGGCACCTGGCAGATATCGCTGCGCTCGTAGTGAGCCTGCACCCTCTCCCCGGTGTCCAGGTCCACAGATGGGAGGGGTTTGCCCAAGGTGGAGATGGGTTTGACTGCCGCGTGGACCACAATAGGCTCTCCGTTGCTTATGCCGCCTTCTGTACCGCCTGCCCGGTTGGTCATGTGGCGGAAGGGTCTCGCCTCGCCGGTTGCAGGCTCTATTATATCGTGGACTTGGGAGCCCGGCTTCTCTGTGTTGGCGAATCCCGGGCCTATCTCCACTCCCTTGACGGCGTTGATACTCATCATTATCTGGGCGATGCGTCCATCCAGCTTCCGGTCCCAGTGGACGTGAGTGCCCAGGCCCACAGGCACGCCGTAAGCGATGACCTCGAAGACGCCCCCTGCGGTGTCTCCAGTATCCTTCGCCTTATCAATTACCGCCATCATCTCCTTCTCAGCCTGTGGGTCGGCGCAGCGCACCGGCGACTCTTCCACCTTCTGCCAGTCGATAGGCTCCTTGTAGTTGGACTTCACAGTGCCGATGGAGATGACGTGACTGTGCAGCTCTATGCCGAACTCCTCCAGCAGCCGCCTGGCCACGGCCCCGGCAGCCACACGTGCAGCCGTCTCCCGGGCGCTGGACCGCTCCAGCACATTGCGCACGTCGTGGTGGCTGTACTTCATAACGCCGGGAAAGTCGGCATGGCCGGGGCGCATTCGGGTTACCCTTCTTATCTCCCCCTCTACTGGATAGACCGCCATGGACTTGGTCCAGTTGACGAAGTCTTTGTTCTCGATGTACATGCCAATGGGCGAGCCCAGGGTATAGCCGTGGCGGACTCCTGCGATAATCTCCGCTCGGTCCCGCTCGATCTGCATTCGGCCGCCCCGGCCATAGCCTAGCTGCCGACGGGCTAGCTGGGCGGCGATGTACTCCTCGCTAATAGGCAAACCCGCCGGCACACCATCTACTATTACCTCGAGCCCCTTGCCGTGGGACTCACCGGACGTCAAAAAACGAAACATATCAACCTCACCTCGCACGTTATGTAAAGATGGCCGCGTTAGCTATCGGATAACCTGCTTCTCGCCGCCTTCATCATCACCTCCACTGGAGCCTCTCTCCCCGTCCACAGCTTGAAGGAGGCCGCGCCCTGGTATATCAACATGGGCAGGCCGCCGAGGAGGTGTGCCCCAGCCTTGTCTGCCTCCTTCAACAGCGGAGTCTCAGAAGGATTATACACCAGATCATAGACTAGAGCTGCCTGGGGAATCTCCTCTGCCTTCACAGGGGTCTCACCTTCTCCAGGGCCGTGCTTCATTCCCAGGGAGGTGCAGTTCACAATGAGATCGGCCTTGGAGGTCACTTTGGTCAGAGCCGAGGGTGATATGAGAATAGCCTTCACATCGCCCCTCTCAGTCCCGAAGCTTGAGGCCAATGCCCTGGCTCGCTCCAGGGTACGGTTGGCGATGGTAATAGAGGCAACCTTCTCCTGAATCAGAGCAAAGGCCACCGCCCTGGCCGAGCCACCCGCGCCCAGGATAAGGACTGCCTTGCCTCTGGGGTCAAAACCGGCGTCGTCCCTGAGCGCCCTGAGAAAGCCCTGGGCATCGGTGTTATGGCCAGAAAGGAGGCCGCTCTGGTTGACAACGGTATTGACTGCTCCTATAGCGCGGGCCCAGTCGTCTATTCGATCCAGCAGAGGGCGGATGCTCTCCTTATGGGGAACTGTAACGTTTGCTCCCATCACTTCAGGCTGGCGCAGGCGCGCCACCGCCGCCTTCAGGTCATCGGGAGGCGTCGGCCAGGCCTCATAGCGCAGATCCAGCCCGTAGAAATCAAAGGCCGCCTGCTGAAAAACAGGGGACAGAGAGTGCCCCAGGGGATAGCCCAATATCGCCACGGTTCTGGTCATGGGTGAAGTATAGCGAATTGGGCCACGAAGGAACAGGCTGAGCGTTATCCTTTTGGGACGTCTTAATGTGACGCTACTCGTTCCAGAAACATAGTTTTGAAGCCATTGCTTTGACCGAGGTTTTGAGGTAGAATGTGTTGCAGAACGCTAGGGAAACTACAGAGGAGGGCACGGAGTGCCAAACACATACAAGAAAAACAAATTTAATGAGCCCAAGTTCATCGAAACTACGATATTAGATTCGAACGGTGCAGTAGTGGGTGCGATACGCGTCAAGCCCTCGACCATCCTTTGGAGGCCCAAGGGGGAGCATCAGTATTTTAGCATAGGCTTGGACATTTTCACCGATTGGATTACTCACTCCCAAACCGGCTCTCACAGAATTAGGGGCTGAGGGGCACGCCCCCAGCGAAGTATGAATGAGGCTCAAGCCAAATGCGGTACGAGAGCGGAACCTTAGCGATGGCTTCTTTGTTGGAAATCCAGGTACGCCTGGAGAATGACCGCCGCCGAGGCTGCATCCAAACGCCCTTTCTCTCTGGAGGGTTTGACCCCGACTTGCTGTAGCAACCTCTGGGCATCTTGAGTAGAAAAACGCTCATCCCAGGTTTTAATTGGGATGGACGTCCTCTTCTCCAACGCCGCAACGAATTTCTCCACAGAAAGCGCCTGCGGACCTCGCCGCCCGTCCAGAGAGAGAGGTAAACCAACCACTATCTCTTTGGCGTCACGCTCCTGGGCAATCCTGAGCACGGCGGAAACATCACCCGCCATGTCGGAGTGGAAAATCGTGGTCAGAGGAAAGGCCAGCAGGCCCATCTCGTCGCTGAGGGCCACGCCGATCCTTCTTTCGCCCACGTCCACTCCTAAAATCCTGACCACAAGACCTCAGACGTAACGTCAACCTATGGGCCCTTTTCTTGCCGCACCAGCGCCAGCACCAGGCGTAGCGCCTCATCCAGCTTCTCTTTGCGGCGCCCGCCGGCCTGGGCCAGCTCTGGCCTTCCGCCTCCACCACCTTCTATCGCCTTGGCCGCGCCTCGGACTATCTCGCTGGCGCTATAACCTTTCGATACCAGGTCGGGGGTAACCATCGCGACCAGGGAGGGACGGTCATCCACGACAGCCCCCAGGACTACTATCCCGCTGCCCAGCTTATCCCGGATCCAGTCGCCCATCTCACGCATGGCATCTTGGGAGGATACGGAGACCTTGGCAGCCAGGAGTTTGACGCCGTCTATCTCCTGCACCGAGGCGAGAAGCCCCTCGGCGGCCTGGCGGGCCACGCTGCGCTCCATCGTCTCAAGGCGCTTCCGCTGCTGCTCCATCTCCTCCAGCAGGGCCTTTACCCTGGCTTGCAGCTCGGCCACAGGCGTCTGAAGGGTCTGAGACACGCCGTCCAGTAGTGCGAAGCGCTCCGACACCAGGCTCTCGGCGACTCTGCCAGTGACGGCTTCTATACGACGCATTCCAGAGCCGATGCTGCTCTCGCTAAGAATGTAGCAGGCGCCTATCTCGCCCGTGTATTGGATGTGGGTCCCGCCGCACACCTCCAGGCTAAAGGTAGCGCCGTTAGCCACCTCCACCACCCGGACCATCTCGCTGTATTTGTCCCCAAAGAAGGCCAGGGCTCCCTCCTTAATGGCGGCAGAGTAGGATGCCTCCCTCTTATGCACGGAGACGTTCTGGCGGATCTTCTCGTTGACCAGGCGCTGCACCATGAGCAACTCATCACGGCTCAAGGGGCTGACGTGGCTGAAGTCGAAACGCAGGCGATCCGGGGCTACCAGGGAGCCCGCCTGCCTCACGTGAGGCCCCAGCACCTGCCGGAGGGCGGCGTGCAGAAGGTGAGTAGCCGTGTGGTTGCGGGCGGTATTCTCACGGTGGATTGAATCTACTCGCGCATCTACAGTCTCTCCTAGAGAGATGGTTCCCTGGACGACTACGCCAATGTGCACGATCATATCGGGCAGGCCATGCTGGGTGTCCGACACCCGAACTTTACTGCTAGGCCCGCTGATGACGCCCACGTCTCCCACCTGGCCGCCCATCTCGGCGTAGAAGGGGGTCTCCCTCAGCACCACCTCCACCTCCTGACCCTCCTTCGCTTCATCAACGACCTCGCCGCCTGCTATAAGGCCGACGACCACGGAATGTGAGGACATGGTCTCGTAGCCCAGGAACTGGGTGGCGCCGACCCCCAGACTCTCATAGACTCGGATTTTGGCTCTTTCGCCGCCGAACTTTGCCGATGCCCGTCCACGCTCCCGCTGGGCCTCCATCTCCCGCTGAAAGCCCTCCATGTCCACCTCTAAGCCATGTTCCCTGGCAATCTCCGCCGTGACCTCCACGGGGAAGCCGTAGGTATCGTAGAGACGAAATACCTCGTATCGTGTTATCGACCCTTCCCAGTTTGAGGCCAAAACTTCCTGAAGTCTCAACCTGAGGTAGTCACTGTTTTTAGACACCTTGGATGCAAGGACGATTTGATCTTGTAGTACATCCAGGAAGTACTGTACCCCAATATTAAGAAGTAAATTAAGATAGTCATATTGCCCAATCTCACCTCTTGGCCGACTGGATCTTAGCTCGGCGTCGTAGCGCAGTATAGAATCATGACCTATATCATACTCGCTCTCATTAGGCTCATACGGCCACCCCTTCTGTAATGCTGGATCAACACGCATCCGATTCACTAATCTAGTGATTTCGGGACGAGCAGAGATAAGGCTATCCAGTATTCCAAACTGCGCAGCTAGAATGCCCCCGAATTGTTCCTCCTCCAGTTCCAAAACTTTAAGGATAAACGCCTGGTGCCGTCGCAGCTCGGGGTACTGGTAATCCATTTCACGAATGATCAACTCTGCTACCTGGCCCAGGAAAGGCCCCTCCAGACCCAGGCGGCGCCCGTGGCGGATGGCACGGCGGATGACTCGCCTCAGAACGTACCCCCGGCCCTCGTTGCCCGGCACTACGCCGTCGGCGATGAGGAAGGTGGCGCTCCGGCTGTGCTCGGCCACCACCCGCAGGGCGTAATCCGTATCCTCCTTCTGGCCGTAGGGTTTACCGCATATTTGAGATACCGTTTTAAGAATCGCAGCGAAAAGGTCGGTGTCGTAAACGGAGGTTTGGCCCTGCATGACGGCGGCGGTGCGCTCCAGCCCCATGCCCGTGTCTATGTTAGGAGCCGGCAAAGGCGTCCTGGTTCCGTCCAAGTGATGGTAAAACTGCGTAAAGACAAGATTCCAAAGCTCCACAAAGCGGCCGCATGGCCTTCCTGCCGGCGTGGGATTCTCACAGTTGGGGCCACATTCTGAGCGTCCACAACCGAGCTCGGAGCCAAGGTCGTAGTGGAGCTCGCTGCAGGGGCCGCAGGGGCCTTCGGCGCCGGCTGGGCCCCACCAGTTGTGCTTCTCGCCAAAGCGATAGATGCGCCCAGGGGGAACGCCAACATCTTGCCAATATCTGAAGGCTTCGTCGTCGTCCGTGTAGATGGTGATGGAGAAGCGCTCCTGGGGCAGCTTCAGAATCTGGGTAACGAACTCCCACGCCCAGGCGATAGCCTCCTTTTTGAAGTAGTCCCCGATGCTGAAGTTGCCCAGCATCTCGAAGAAGGTGAGGTGGGTGGAGTCGCCCACGGAGTCTATATCCGTGGTGCGGAAGCATTTCTGGCATGACGTGAGGCGGCGGTTGGGCGGGGCAGCCTCGCCCGTAAAGTAGGGCTTGAAAGGCACCATGCCCGCGCTGGTCAGGAGCAGCGTTGGATCCCCAACAGGTATGAGGGGGGCGCTGGGGACGAGTAGGTGCCCCCTCTCTTGAAAGAAGCGCAGGTACGCCTCTCTTATTTCATCGGCAGTCATCATGGCAGGCATTGGGACATTGGACACAGGTGAAATACGCTTATCTAAGCGATTCTAGGATAGCACACAGGGGGGTGTCAACGAAATTGCTAGGGGAATCGTATCAAGATATAATGTCCTTCGTGGAACCTGTCATCCAAACCCACGACCTCACCAAGCACTACAACAAGGTCGTCGGCATAGAAGAGTTAACCCTTACGGTAAACAAGGGCGAGATTTTCGGTTTCTTGGGCCCCAACGGAGCAGGGAAGACCACCACAATACGCATTCTTGTGGGGCTTCTACGCCCCACTGCCGGCTATGCCACGCTCCTGGGTATGGATACCTGGAAGGACTCGGTATCTCTTAAAAGCTATCTGGGATTTATCCCAGATTTTCCCGCCCTCTACGAAAACCTTAGGGGCATGGAGTTGCTTGACTATCTGGGCCGACTAAATACCCAGCGAGACCCCGTGCTGCGCGAAGAGCTGTGCGAGCGGCTGGAGCTAAGCAGGGATGACCTGGACCGCCGTATCAAGGGGTACTCTCGAGGCATGCGGCAGAAGCTGGCAATCATACAGGCCCTGCAGCATGATCCCGAGATTCTAATCCTGGATGAGCCAACGGAGGGGCTGGACCCCCTAATGCAGAACGCCCTCTTTCAGATTCTCACAGATTTTCAAGCCCGTGGCAGCACGATATTCTTTTCATCCCATATACTGCCCGATGTGGAGAAGGTATGCCAGAGGGTAGGGATAATTCGACAAGGAAAGCTGGTTACCGTATCGAATGTGGAGGAGCTTCGCCAGGAAAAGGTCCGTACCATGAAGGTGGTTCTTACCCAAGAAGCACCTGACGGCGTATTTTCCGTTCCTGGCGTTATGTTAATAGAGCGAAACGGGAGGGACATCCGCCTCACGGTCAAGGGAGACATCAACCCGCTGCTACGAGAGCTGGCCAAGCTTGAAATAGAGGACATGATCTTCGAG
The DNA here is from genome assembly GCA_016210665.1 of Chloroflexota bacterium. Classification (GTDB taxonomy): domain Bacteria; phylum Chloroflexota; class Dehalococcoidia; order Lucifugimonadales; family JACQTT01; genus JACQTT01. The sequence goes on from JACQTT010000089.1 coordinate 22,742, forward strand.
CAGACCCACCTGGAGGACATATTCATGGGCTTCTATAGACAGGAGGAGTAAAGGGCATGGGCCTGATCTTTATACACACCCTCAAAGGCCACCGCATCGTACTACTGCTAATGGCATTGGCCCTCATAGGTTTTGGCATCCTCATCGCTACGAGCTTCCAGACATTCAGGGGGGCAGCCGCCAGCGCAGCCTTTGTCCAAGAGATGCCCAAGGGCGTCAGTGCCCTCCTGAAAACCGAGGGCAACCTTTTGCTGGCCAGCGGCGCTCAAGGCTATCTGGGAATAGGGTTTCGCCATCCCCTCGTGCTGATCATCGTCTCTGCGCTGGCCATCGCCACCGCCTCGGGGGCTATAGCCAGGGAGATCGAGCGAAAGACCATCCTTTTGCTCCTCTCCAGGCCCATTCCCCGCTATAAGCTGGTGCTGGGAAAGATGGCGGAGTCCAGTCTGGGAGGAGTAGTGCTGGTGATTTCTCTGCTGGTGGGGATCCTCAGTGGCGTAGCCATTGCACATCTTTGGAGCGAGATTACCCTTGGACCCATCTTTGTCATGGGCTTCAACACCTTGTGTCTATATCTTGTGATCCTTGGGTACTCTTTTCTTATTTCGTCCCTCTCTAACGACGGCGGGCGGGCCATCATGCTGCCCACAGCCTTAACGGTGGCCTTCTTTTTCATAGATTTCATGGCCAGCCTGTTCGATGTCCTGAAGCCCTTGGGTTACATCTCCATCTTCCACTACTACGACCCCACCGCCATTGCCACTCAAGGCACCTTCCCGATCCTATCCGTAGGAGTTCTGCTATCGGTGGCCTTGGTTGCCACCGCGGGCTCCATAATCGCTTTTCAGAGGCGAGATATAGCCGCCTGAGCCTTGTGCAAGGGTTCTCCAGAATCGCTATCTGCCCCCATTAAGGCCACGTAGGTACAGCAGGGGTGTCCATCTCGTATGCAAGCCTCCTGCCTCACAGGGGCCTGAAGAATGGTAGAAATAAGATGAGAATCGAAGGCACAGATAGCGGAGTTCTCCATGGCTACATATCGAAAAGGGCAATTTAGAAGCGTGATACGAATTCCTTTAGCCGTCTCCTCTGCCTCAGGAAGGAAATCCTCTTTACGCAGCATATCTAGAAGAACAGCGAGTTTGCCGGACGTGGATTGACCCGTTACAGGTATGGCATGGCCCTGAACCACCTGCTCAGAGATGCGAGCTAGGAGATATTCTAAGAGTTCAGTCCCCTCCTTGCCATCTATCTCTACCCCCTTTAAGGAGGTCATCGCCTGAAGCAGGAGACTGAGAAGCTTATGATAGTCCTTAGGGAGGTGCTCCTGGCCAGACTCAGTCAGATAGAAAGAATACTCGGGCCGGCCGGTCTTTTTGCGCACCTCTCGAAAGCTGATTAAGTGCTGTCGCTGAAGAATATCCAGGTGGCGGCGTATAGTGGCGGGGGCCATCTCCAGCATCTGGGCTAGATTGTCAACGGTAGCTTGACCCTGCCGCTGAACAAGGTGCAATATACGAAGACGAGTTCCATCAACCAAATCGCGGCCGCCTAAACCTAATCTAAACTTTAATTGTAAAGAAACCTAAAAAGCTTGTCAAATTAGCGCTATTCTATTGCTTTTCTTCAAAAAATGCAACAAAATGCTTGACAACGAAATGGTTCTATGATAAGCTACCGTACCATAGTAAAGAGTAATCTGGGAGGGTTGTAAC
>JACQTT010000090.1 GCA_016210665.1 Chloroflexota bacterium
GGGCAGGGTTGCAACTCTCCTCTCCCGATTTCATCGGGACTTCGCTTCGCTCGCAATGACAGAAGAGACCTTCCGGAGCACCTATTTTCATAGGAATGACATCCGTACTTTTTATGCAAGGCTGGTGAGAGGAGATTGTTGACGGCCTTGTAAAATCCGGCAACTCATGTGTAAGGCCAGTTGAATTTCGGCCTTGCTGAAGGCTTTTGAGCGTAAGGGAGTGCCGCCCTTCTAACCCCAAAATAAGGCGGGGGTGGCGGTAATCCTAATGAGCTATCTCGTTTTCCCTCTAGGGACATCTATGACGGGAGGCGAAGCTGAGGGCTGCCCCCGCCTGGCAGCCATCATGTGTCTAAGCAGGAGGAGTATCCCTCCAAACACTATGATACTTGCATAGCTTATAGAGCGGTCCAACAGAGCCACTGAAAGGGCATCAGGGCGCGCTAGCCTTAGCATTAGCAGCCCCATGATACCTGGCTCCACTACACCCAAACCTCCCGGTGTTATTGGAATGGTGGTCAGAAGAGCATTGGCAAGAGCCACAAAGACGATCAGGGGAAGGCTTATGCTCATTCCCAGGGCTTGGATTACCAGGAATAGCCTTGCAATTTCTAGGAACCATCCTATTAAACCCAATATAAATAGGAGCGGTAAACTATGTTCAAAGCTACTCATGGTGCCTTCGTGAAAGCGTGTGTAATTCCTCTGAAGGAGGGGGGGCAGGAGTCCGGCTAGCCGGGCACCGTAGAAACGCATCGCTATCAGGAGGGCACCTAATGTTAACAACATGACTGAAGCTATGGCGACAAAGAGAGGCGAAGGACTTGCACCGCCGCTAAATAAGACAAAAACAATCCCAGCAGCCATCAGCACAAAGACGGCCGTCATATCTAAAACTCGCTCGGCTAGGATGGTGCCGAGGGTACGGGAAAAGCTTCCCCTAGCATCTTGGGCAAAGATATAGGCACGATAGGCATCTCCTAGTCGGAACCAGGTTATTGCGTTTGCAAACCACCCTATCAGGATAAGCTGTGAACAATGCAAAGAGGATGGGAGCTTGCCGTCAGGTGACAGGTGGATTCGGGCGTTTCTAGCCATCCAACGCCATCGAATTCCTCTAAAGTAAAAGCTAAGGTAATAAGAGAAAAAGGCAAGTAGATACAGCCACGGATTGCTGTAGCGAATATTACCCCACGTGGCGCTCCAGTCCAGATCGAAACGAGTCGCCAGGAGTATGATGAAGCCGAAGGCGATGCCGAAGGAGAGAAGGGTAGGAAGGGTAAAAAACCGTCGTCCCAGGAATACCTTTCGATTCTCTTCTAGGATTCCCCTGGCTTCCTGTGTAGAGTTCTTCATGGATTCTACAGAGGGCGCTTCTGAGGTACTCCTGGTCGCCTGGGATATCGTGAAGATGTAGGCGTCTTCTTTTCCAAGACTACCAGGACTCGGCCATCGCCGTTCAATTCCTCTAAATTCACCTTCCTGATCTCCTTGAGGCATCCTCCCAGGGCTATGATTGAGGGCTCTGCCTCCGCGACTTCCTGTTCAATTGCTCCCTTCTTGGGAGCTACCACTATTCCACCTGGCCTGCAGAAAGGCAAGGTAAACTCGGCCAAAACCCTCAAGGGTGCCAGGGCCCTGGACACTACAACGTCAAAGCCCTCCCTTAAGGTATCATTATGTCCCAACTCCTCCGCCCTTCCAGTATATACCTCAACTCCATCCAATACTAAAGCCTTGATAATATGCTTCAGAAAAGCCGTCTTCTTGGCAGTCGAGTCCAGCAGAGAGAGTTTTATGTTGGGGCGAGCTATCTTCAAAGGAAGGCCAGGCAACCCCGCCCCACTTCCTACATCCAGCACGCGGCCGCAGGCCAAAGTGCTTTTAGGCAGGACCAGGCTTATTGTCAAAGAGTCCAGGAGATGTCTCCTTTGAAACTCATGCCAATCCACCACGGACGTGAGGTTTATTCGGCTGTTCCATTCGAGTACCTCCTGGTAATATAGCAAAAACCTGCGTTGCTGCTCGTGGTCAAGCACAAGGCCTAACTTTTCGGCACCCGATACGAGAATATCCAAAAGGAGCTCCCCTGGGTATGCGGCATTTCGAGCCGATTATATCATTCCAGGCAGCTCTATAAAAGCCGAGTTAAGTTGACACTCAACGGGGCTAGTGATATATTTCTCAATGATTTCGGTGACTAGGAGGTTAGCCAATGCCCATAAATATCATCGTGTGCGTGAAGCAGGTAGTGGACCCTGAAACCCCAGCATCTGCTTTTAAGGTGGATCGCGAGGCCAAACGAGTCGTTCCTGCGTCCGGGGTTCCTCCTGTAGTCAACGGCTTCGACGAAAATGCGGTGGAGCTAGCGCTACGTTTAAGGGATGCGCATGGTGGAAAGGTTACCGCTCTCTCCTTAGGCACAGACTTCGTTATGGATGTCATGAAAAAACCTCTTTCGATGGGAGCCGACGATCTGGTGCTGCTCAGAGATAGCTCCTTCAGCAACATAGACTCTTTCGGGACCGCCGTAGCTCTTGCTGCCGCAATCAGGAAGATAGGTAATTACGATCTTATCCTGTGCGGCCGCCAGGCTTCGGACTGGGATAATGCCCAGGTTCCCCTGGGTCTTGCGGAGCTCCTTGGTCTTCCATCCATAACAACGGCAAAGAGCATACAAGTCCGGGATAAGACCCTGATTGTCGAAAGGGCCCTTCCCGATGGCTACGACGTGTTCGAAACTCCTTTCCCCGCCGTCGTTACCGTAAGCAACGAAGCCGGCCAGCCTCGCTATCCTACTCTGCGCGGCATCATGATGGCCAGCAGAAAGACGCCCATCACCTGGGGCTTATCCGACCTGGGTTTAGACGCCTCGGCCATTGCTTCTAAGTTAAGCCTGCTAGACCTCTTCATTCCCGTCACGCAAAAGCAGTGCGAGTTTATTGAAGGCGAGAACGACGCTGATGCTGGCCGCAAGCTAGCTCTCAAGTTGCGAGAGGCTAAGCTTATATAAAAGCAACCAACCTAAACTATCTTAACAACGTCTTGGGGGTGAATACATGAGCGGTTTAATGGTAATTGGAGAAATCAGTGATGGGAAAATTTCTTCATCGACCTGCGAGTTACTGAATGCGGGCCAAATGCTGGATGATACTCTGAAGGAGGGAGTGGTGGCAGCTCTTCTGGGAAGCGATCCCGGGAAGGCAACCCAAGATGCTATAGCCCATGGCGCTGATAAGGTTTACCTGGTAGAAGACCCTCTTCTCAAAGACTATCAGATAGATGCCTATCTAGCAGCCCTGGAAAAGGTGTGCAAAGATACCTCTCCCAGCATTATTCTTATAGCTAGGACCCTTATTGGTAGAGACATCGGTCCCCGACTGGCCTTTCGTCTTGGTGTCGCCGTAGCACAGGACTGCATCGAGGTTAAGATAGACCCCAATACCAAAGGCCTGGTGGGGAACCGTCCCGTATATGGAGGCAATGCAATGGCTGCCGTTACCTTCACACAGTTGAAGCCTCACATAGCTATTGTTCGGCCGAAGAGCTATGCGGCTCTAGAAACCGATGGTTCCCGCAAGGGTGAGGTAGTAACCATACAGGTCAAGCTAGACCCTGCCTTAGTAAAGGTGAAGCTAATCAAGAGCGTCAAAGAGCCTTCCGAGGGCGTTCGCCTGGAAGACGCACAGGTGGTAGTGAGTGGTGGTCGTGGGCTGGGCGGCCCCGAGCCGTTCAAGGATTTGGAAGTGCTGGCAAAGCTTCTAAAGGGGGCTGTCGGTGCCTCCAGAGCCGTTTGTGATGCCGGATGGGTAGACTACAGCCATCAGGTAGGTCTAACTGGTAAGACTATAGCTCCCGACTTGTATATAACTGTGGCTATCTCTGGGGCGAGTCAGCATATGGCTGGCTGCTCCGGTGCTAAGGTCGTTGTGGCCATTAACAAAGATTCTAGCGCCAACATCTTCAAAGAGGCTCGCTATGGTGTAGTGGGTGACTGGAATAAGGTGTTACCCGCTTTTACAGAGGCCGTTAGGGAGTTGACGCAATCTTAGATGGCACGCTGTCCGCGGGATAGGATGCAGGAGAGGCGCCGATGGATGGAGACTTCCGAATCAATGTAGAGGAAGTTATTAGAAACATAGAGACGGCGCAAGTGCTGTCTATATTCTTCCCTATACTGAGGAAAAGCATCGTTATAGACTATCGCACTACCCTAGAGGATGCTCCCTTAGTGAAGATTCTCCCTATGGTGAATTCAATAGAGGAACGACTGCGCAGCATACGACGGCTTCGCCCACATCTCCTGCCCCTAGAGAATATAACCGTTTTACCATGGCTTAGGAGCGTTGATAGCCTGGTCAGACTTGGAGTGTGGGATCGCATTGTTCAGCGTCTGGTAGATTCCGGTTACAAGGATACTGTAAAGTCCTGTATCCAGGCACTGCAAGATCTGCGGCTCTTAGAGAGAGAAGAGATGACCGCCGTGGTAAAGGGTGATAACTATCGCACCATATGGCACAGCAGGATCTGAAACAGATTCCTCTAAGGCAGCATCCTGTCTGCCGCCACTCCTCCGAATAGGGCGAGAAGGGTCCGCCGGGATCGCCTCAGCGAGAGCGGCAGTGCCTAGCAGAAGCTTGTAGCCACTGACCTCGTAGATGAGCCATCCTTGCGTAACCCACAACATCTCAAGTTAGCTCCAAGTAGCCGCACATGGCGCTGGCAATGACCCAGGCCACGCCGTGAGGGGACGAGGGTAGCTATGACAGAATTCGCGATGAAAGAACAACTGACTTCCTTTAGCTAGCGCTCTCTAACACGAGGCAACATATCTTGATAGGACGTGACCCTCTGCCGCGTTATGATCCCTGTGCTAACGCGCCTCGGCGCTCTCCCTGCAAGATAGACAGATATAGGCATCCCTTTGCTTCTGGGCTATCCCCAAAGGCACGTTCCTTTTATGACCACAAACGGAACAGGTTACTGCTTCCAGGAGAGTCTTCCCCTGGCGGGTAGGCTCCTCCTGATACCCCCTGAACCCCTTGTAATCAGGATTCAGGCTCTTCATGAGATCAAGGCGCTCTTGGTCTTTGCGGCGACTCAACGTCCCGTCTCCAGTAAGGTATACAGCATCGGCAATTTACTGTATTGCTGCCTTGGCTCCAGCCTCCTCTAGCTTCTGCTTGATCTGAGCAGCCTCCTCTTTGTTTACACCCTCCTTTACGGCTTTGGGTGCACTCTCTACCAGGTCTTTGGCTTCCTTCAGCCCTAGGGTAGTTAGCTGGCGCACGACCTTGATCACGTTAATCTTGTTGGGGCCCACTTCCTGAAGTATTACTCCAAACTCTGTTTGCTCCTCTTCTGCAGGAGCCTCAGCGGTTGGAGCCGCAGTGGCCGGAGCAGAGGCTACTGCTACTGCGGCAGCGGCACTTACGCCAAACACACGCTCTAGGTCTCTTACCAGTTCAGACAAATCCAGAACAGACATGCCCTTAATGGCGTCAATCACCTCTTCTTTGTTCATTCATAACCTCCTAATTGGTTCTTTAAGTCGTCTGACTCTTTTCAATGTGCCTCTGGAGGACAGCTACTAAGCCTCTAATAGGAGCATTTAGGACGGTAACGAGGTTGGCAATGGGAGCCTGTAACTGACCCAGAAGCTGGGATACTAACTCAGATCTGGGAGGAAGGTTTGCTAGGCTAGTGACCTCTGCCGGTGCCAGAAGACGCCCATTCAACACAGCGCCTGTGATGGTAAGGGCAGACCTGGTATTTCGAATGTATTCCACCACAACTTTCGCAGGATCTACAGGGTTGCCATAACCAAATATGAGGCCTGTCGGCCCCTGGATAATCTTCTTGATGTGGGACTTCCCCAACTCATCGGCGGCAATATAGCTTAAGGTGTTTTTGACCACCTTATATTCCATGCCCCTTTCTCTAAGAGCACGTCTTAGGTCTGTCATAGCCGACACCTTCAAGCCCTTGTAGTCGGTGCCTATTGCAATGGTGCAGTCCGAGAGCTTCCTCTTTAGCTCCTCTACCGCTTTAGCCTTTTTGTCTGAAGGCATCTCTTTCTATCCTCATAAAGGAAAACCCTGGTCATGGGACCAGAGCTACCCTCTTTCGATGGCATTAGGATTTAACTCTTACGTTGTAAGAACTAGCTGTTCCTTTGGCGTCTTTTATTCTACTTTAAGGGAGAGGGTTCTGGAAAGGTCTAGTTTAATGCTTGGCCCCATAGTGGTCGCTAGTGAGGCGCTGCGGAGAAACTGACCTTTGACCCCGCTAGGCTTGGAGCGAACTATATTATCTATGACGACGAGCAGATTTTCCAGCAGGGCTTTGCTATCGAAGCTGGCCTTCCCTATAGGCACATGGATCAAGGCAGTGCGATCCATACGGAACTCCACTCTACCCCCCTTTACCTCTTTTATTGCCCGTGGGAGGTCTTCTGGCGTTACTACTGTGCCTGTTTTGGGGTTCGGCATTAGCCCTCGTCTCCCCAGTATTCTACCGAGACGGCCTATCTTGCTCATAAGGTCGGGGGTAGCAATAGATACGTCGAATTCCAGCCACCCTTGCTCGATACGCTGGATCACGCCATCATCTCCAATGTGATCTGCGCCGGCTTCTTGAGCTATGTGAGCAGCCTCTCCTTGAGCAAAGACAAGGACCCTTACCGCTTTGCCTGTTCCATGAGGAAGCACAGCCACACCACGGACAACCTGGTCAGACTGGCGAGAGTCAGAACCGGTGAAAAGATGGAGTTCCACAGTCTCGTCAAACTTGGTGGTAGCTATTTTTTTCGCCAGTTCTATGGCCTCTTGAGGGTCGTAGCTCTTTTCTTTGTCTATCTGTCTGGCGGCTTCCAAGTATCGCTTGCTACGGTTGGTCATGATATTGGTAACTCCTAGGCTTGTGCCTACGACTTGATCTCTATTCCCATGCTGCGGGCGGTCCCTTCTATAATATGCATGGCGGCCTCTATACTGTTGGCGTTAAGGTCCCGCTTCTTCTCCTCCGCAATTTGCCTCACGGCATCTCCAGTAAGGATAGCAACCTTGGTCTGCCGAGGGGTACTGCTACCCTTTTCGACACCCGCGGCTTTCCTTAGCAACACAGAGGCTGGGGGTGTTTTGGTAACAAAAGTGAAGGAGCGGTCTTCAAAGACGGTAATCTGAACAGGAATGATGGTACCTGCCTGTGCCGCCGTCCGCTCATTGTACTCCTTAACAAAGGACATAATGTTCACGCCATGCTGGCCTAATGCCGGACCCACCGGTGGAGCTGGCGTTGCATTGCCGGCTGCGATCTGGAGCTTAATAATCGATCTTACCTTTTTTGCCATTGTTTAACCTCCTATACTTTTTCTATTTGTAAAAAGTCCAGCTCTACAGGTGTTTCTCTTCCAAAAAAGGATACAAGCACCCTTATTTTACCCTTATCTGAGTAGATTTCATCTACCACCCCGATAAAGTCGGCAAATGGGCCATCGGTGATCCTTATGCCCTGGCCTTTGAAGAAACCCACCCGAACCCGAGGAGCTTCCGACTCCATCCTCTTAAGAATGGTTCCCACTTCTTGTTCAGTCAACGGCACCGGTTTGGGCCTCTTTTCTCGCTCGTCTTCGGTGGAAACAAAGCCAGTTACACCCGCCGTATTCCGAACAACATACCAGCTTTCCTCGTCCATATTCATCCTTACAAGGATATATCCAGGGAAAACCTTCTTGGAAACCGAGCGACGGCGGCCATCTTTGATCTCAATCTCTTCCTCAGTTGGCATGATAACCTGAAAGACTTTGTCCTTAACGTCCATGGTCTCAATACGTTGTTCCAGGTTTCTTTTTACCCGTTCCTCTTGGCCAGAATAGGTATGAATAATGTACCATCTACCTTCTTTTCCCTGAGTAGTGCTCGTTACCAAGGATTCAACTCCTCTTATCTTCCCCCAAATATGAAACGATTGAAAAGCTGTGAGAAGCCTATATCTATGATACCCAGCATGAAACCAATGGCGATGGATATAAGAATAACCATGATAGTAAGCCTGGTGGCCTCAGGACGACTAGGCCAGGTTACCTTCTTCAGTTCAGATATGGTCTCGGCAATAAACTGGAACCTAAAAACCCTTCTTGTTGCCTCGACATCTGGGCGTCTGAAGGGGGTGCTTCGTGGAGGGCGATGCTCAACGGGGGATCTTGCCACAGCCTGCCTTACCTTACTTCCCTGTGAAGGGAATGATGCCTGCAGCGAGGACAATACTTACGCAACTCAACACGTTGGGTATCGTTGCGGCGATTTTTTTCCGAGGTGTAGTTTCTCTCTCGGCAGTCTGTACACCCCAGAGTTATGATTGTGCGATTCTCCCCTCGCTTGGCCATTGTCTATTCCTTCACTTCGCCTCTATTCTATGATGCTAGTAAATACGCCAGAACCCACCGTCCGTCCCCCCTCCCGAACAGCGAAACGAAGCTGATCCTCCAGGGCGACGGGATACATCAGCTTTATTGTCATCTCAATATTGTCACCTGGCATTACCATCTCCACCCCGGAGGGAAGCTGAATGTCTCCGGTAACGTCTGTGGTACGTATATAAAACTGGGGCTTGTACCCCGTGAAGAAGGGGGTATGTCTTCCTCCCTCTTCTTTAGTGAGGACGTAAACCTGGGCTTTAGCCACGGTATGAGGGGTTATAGATCCAGGCTTAGCCAGTACCTGCCCCCGTTCTATATCCTCGCGCTCAATACCCCTTAATAGGCAGCCAACAGCATCTCCCGGTTCACCTTGGTCGAGGGTTTTGTGGAACATCTCTACCCCTGTTACTATCGTCTTACGGGTGTCAGTAAAGCCAATTACCTCAATCTCCTCACCCACTTTAACAGTTCCGCGCTCCACTCGCCCCGTAACCACGGTACCACGCCCCTTAATGCCAAAGACGTCCTCGACAGGCATGAGGAAGGGGAGCTCTTTAGGGCGCTGGGGTAGAGTTATATACTCATCTACGGCGTCCATGAGCTTAAGGATTTTGCCGCACCACTGGCAATCCCGTTTCCCACACCCGCATTCGAGGGCTTTTGTGGCGCTGACCTGCACCACGGGAATCTTATCGCCAGGAAACTCATACCGGCTGAGGAGTTCCCTCACCTCTAGCTCCACCAGCTCTAGAAGCTCCGAGTCATCCATGACATCTACCTTGTTCAGGGCTACTACCATGGATGGTACCTGTACCTGGCGGGCCAGCAGGATATGCTCCCGTGTCTGGGGCATGGGACCGTCTGGAGCACTTACAACAAGTATGGCTCCATCCATTTGGGCAGCCCCAGTGATCATGTTCTTGATATAGTCGGCGTGGCCGGGACAGTCCACGTGAGCGTAGTGACGTTTTTCTGTCTCGTACTCCACATGCTGAATAGCGATGGTCAGGCCTCTTGCCTTCTCCTCTGGAGCATTATCAATAGAGTCATAGGCTCTAAATTTGGTGTTAGTATTTTTACTTAACGTCATGGTGATGGCAGAGGTCAAAGACGTCTTTCCGTGGTCTACGTGCCCGATAGTACCCACGTTAAGATGGGGCTTGGTGCGCTCAAATTTTTGCTTGGCCATTTTCTCTGTTTCTCCTTACATGATATGGAGCCCACAACCAGAATTGAACTGGTGACCCCGTTCTTACCAAGAACGTGCTCTACC
>JACQTT010000091.1 GCA_016210665.1 Chloroflexota bacterium
CACCCTGTTTCAAAAATCCTTTCATCAGAGAGGGGTTGGGTGCTCTCTAACGCAGTTCGGATTGGGAGAGATATCACCTGGGGGAAGGGTAGTAGCTTTCGTTCAAGGAGAGTTTTGAAATAGCTTCTAGCAGTTTATTCCTATCACAGGAGGAAGGGACCGACTGTAAATGGTAAGTTGCTCATATAAACGTTGCGCCCACTGGCTTCCTGCCAACGGCCGCTGTCTCCCTTTGCGTGTTAAGTTGGTTGACACCGCAGAGGCTTGGATTTAGAATAAACACTGACGGTCGGAGTCAAGGAGGTAGATATATGTTGGAGATGGAGATAGATAGCATCCGGGTGAGCCTTGCGAACTACCAGCGGGTGGTTATTCTTAAAGAGAGGCAATCGGATAGGTATCTTCCCATTTGGATAGGCCCCTCCGAAGCCGAGGCGATAGCCATGAAACTGCAAGATGTCTCCGTTCCCAGACCTTTGACCCATGACCTGTTACGCTCCGTTATTTATGGCCTGGGAGCTGCCATCCGGCACATTTTGGTTTCAGATCTTCATGATGACACGTTCTTCGCCAAATTGATCTTAGACAACGATGGCAAAACCCTGGAAGTGGACTCTCGCCCCAGCGATGCCATTGCTCTGGCCGTCCGCGCTAGGGTGCCTATATTTGTAAACGAAGCTGTCTTAGACAAGGCTGGCGTCCTATTAGATAAAGAAACTGGAAAGGTTACTACACCTGAAGTTGGGCACCAAGAAGGGAACAGAGAGGTGAAGGAGGAGGACATAAAGAGGATGTCTGCCTTTAAGGATCTTATCGAATCTCTGGACATTGATGACTTGGGGGCAGATAAGGGCAAAGAATTAGAGGGCTAAGGCAGGTGTGATTTAGTGTAACAAAAAGACCCCGCCGGTTTCAGCGGGGTCTTTTTGTGGGGTTCAAGGGACAGGCCATCTTCACTAGGAGTTCTGTTAAGGCTCATCTATCTCGGTCTTGAGAAAAATACAAGGAGGCGGAGCTGTCGGCGTGCATAAAGGTAACAGATTGCGTTGTTCTTTTACTGTCACCAGAGGCAGAGTTGCCTATCCATAGAACCTTGTGATACAATGCACAAAGCCTTGGGGGATCTATGGATAAAGGGAAGCTGGGGGCGGTTCTCAGGCTGGTGGGTATTGGTTGGTATGTGGCTTTTTGTATCGTAGCAGGCGTTCTTGGCGGTGTCTGGTTAGATGGGAGGTTTCATACCAAGCTGCTATTCACCTTTCTAGGTTTAGGAGGGGGGCTGGTCTTGGCCTTTGTAGGTTTGTACAAAATGCTAGCCGAAGTCGTGGCAAACAACTCAAACAAGGGCAATAACGGAGAATAATGGCCAGATTCTTGTCCAACCCTAAGGTTTTGGCAGTTGTTTTAGTCGTTGGGGTTCTCTTCCTCGTTGGGTTGCTGGGGGGAGCACTGGGAGACTCGCTTTTTGGCACCGGATTTCTCAAGTCCCCCGTAGCCCATATCCAACTGCCTTCGGAGCACCTGTTTACCGACCCCTTCATATCGCTGGGTCCCCCTGGTCAGGGCAGCTTTTTCATTACTAACTCCATGCTGGCTACCTGGGTTACTATCTTAGTTCTTATCTCAGTTGCGCTGCTGGTTCGTCGGCGTCTCAGTTTGGTGCCACGGGGCCTTCAGAATCTGGTAGAAGTCATCTTCGAGGCTTTTCTCGGCTTGGTAGAATCCGTGGCGGGCGCAGAGAAGGGGCGGCGCTTCTTTCCACTGGTTATTACCATATTCCTCTTTATTGTCACTGCCAACTGGTTAGGGATTCTGCCAGGTTTTGGCACCGTAGGCCGTCTGGAGACCGCTGACTACATCATCGAAGAAACCAGGCATCGCATTGAAGAGAAGGGCGAGAAAGAGCACAAGACGATCGCTGTGATTGAACACGAGATCGAAGCTGAGCTGAAACGCTTAAAGCTTCAGGTTTATGATGGCAGTGGTTCCGTATCCTTCATGCCTCTGGGCACGGGTACAAAAGAGATAACGGCCTACGAATATGAGGAGATGAAGGGCAAAGGCGATTTGGAGGGCAGGAGAGTTGGGCTTCTGGTGCCTTTTCTGCGTAGTGCCAACACCGATCTCAACAGCCCCCTCTCTATCGCCCTCATAGCCATGTTCATGGTTGAGTTTTGGGGTATTAAGGCTCTAGGATTCTTCGGCTATGGCAGGAAGTTCATTAACATAGGAAGCCTGCTCAGGGGCAAACCCTTTGGCATCATTGACGCCTTCGTAGGGACGCTGGAGGGAGTGAGCGAGTTTGCCCGACTGATTAGCTTTACCTTCCGGTTATTTGGTAATATATTCGCTGGCGAGGTTCTGCTGGTAGCCATGGGCTTTCTCATACCCCTTGTTGGGATAGCGCCATTCTTTGGCCTGGAGTTGTTTGTTGGTTTCATTCAGGCCTTTATATTCGCCATGTTGACCCTGGTCTTCGCCGTTATGGCTACGGCTGTCCACGAGAGCGGTGAACATTAAGAAAATCTTTAAACAGAGGAGGAGTTATGCCTGAACTTACAGATGTGGCTGCGGGTCTGGCTATTGGACTGGGAGCTATAGGTCCTGGCCTAGGGATTGGTCTCCTGGCAGGTAAGGCCATGGAAGCGCTAGGGCGCAACCCGGAGGCCAGGGGAACCATCCAGGTAAACATGATCCTTGGTATAGCCTTCGCCGAGGCCATAGCCATCTACGCCCTAGTCGTAGCTATTATGATCAAATTTGTATAATACCCTTCCGTCGAATTCGGAAGGAGGAGATTCGGAATCAGGTGATTGGGAGGAGATACTATGGAAGGTCTGGGGATAAATCTACCTGGCCTGATTACCCAGATAATAAGTTTCTTAGTCCTTTTTGGCGTCCTTTACGCTCTCCTGTATAAGCCTGTTCTTCGCATCATGGACCAACGCTCCCAGAAGATTAGAGAGGGTTTGGAGAGCGCTGAACGAGCCCGCCAAGAGGCTGTCCGCTCGCAAGAGGAGATGCAAAAGAAGATGGATGAGGCTAGAGCCGAGGGCCAGGCTCTTGTCGCTGAGGCAAGAGGAATAGCCGAGCGTTTCAAGGAAGAAGAGCTGACGAAAGCCCGCCAGGAGATAGTAGGAGAGAGAGATAGAGCTAGAGCCAATATTCAGCGAGAGCGGGATGTAGCCATAGAGGAGCTACGACAGGAGTTCGCTGGCTTGGCTGTATCTGCCGCTGAACGGGTTATCGAGCGGTCCCTAGATAAAGAGGCTCACAGGGATCTCATCGAGAAGGCCCTGCAGGAGAGCTCAGAGCTAAAAAGAAAGTAGTTGACACTTCACAAACCAGCCCTAGTATTATTCACATCTAGACCACAAGCCGTGACAGAGTTCAGGAGCAAAAGTGCCTAGGATGCCCTCAGCCAGAAGATATGCCCAGGCCTTTTTCCAGATCGCCCTAGATGGGAACGACCTGGAAGGCAAGGGAGAGGAGTTGAGGCTTATAGACGAGGCTCTTAAAGTCGAAGAATTTGCCACTTTTCTGGATGCGCCTCAAATAAAGCTGGCAGACAAGATTGGCGCAATTGGGGAGATACTGGCCTCGGTAAGTCCCATATCCAGAAACCTAGTTTCTCTGCTGGTATCCAGGGGAAAGGTGAGTCTGTTACCCGGTATCCTGAACCACTATCAGAAATTCCTGGACGAACATAACGGCATTGTGCGGGCCGAGGTGTTTACTGCAGTGCCTATGGAAGCTCACCAGGAGGCAAGGCTGGTTCAAATACTGCGAGATATGACGGGTAACGAAGTTAGGCTTACCTCCAGGGTGGAAACGTTGATTCTTGGGGGTATTGTTGCTAAAGTCGGCGATTATCTCATAGATGGTAGCACTAGGACACGCCTCCAAGACATGCGTAAGTTGCTCATTGAGGCAGCTACTTAAAACACAAAGGTGGCGTTCCTATTTTGACTCTAACAGGCTGATGAAAAAATGGGGTGTGCCCCGATAGAATCGGGGCCGGGAGTCCCGATAAGTCGGGATTCAGCACCCTGCTAAAGGATGCCGAAAGATAAAGAGTCCTTATCGGACTTTCCGTGTTATCATCATCTTTAATACATCAGGGGGGTAAAAGATGGCAATACGAGGACAGGATATAGCCTCCGTAATAAAGCGCCAGATTGAGGAGTTTGGAGGGCGGGTTACAGTGGCGGATGTAGGGACGGTGGTTGAAGTGGGTGATGGTATCGCTCGTATCCATGGCCTTTCTGGAGTCAAGTATAGCGAGCTCTTAGAGTTCCCAGAGGGAATCCTGGCTCTTGCTCTTAATCTGGAAGAGGACAGCGTTGGCGCTGTAATTCTGGGTGATGACGCAGGGGTAAAGGAGGGAGACGAGGTTAGAAGCACGGGCCGTATCATCCAGGTTCCCGTGGGCGATCCCCTCCTTGGGCGTGTAGTGGATCCCCTGGGCCGGCCGCTAGATGGTAAGGGGCCTATTAAGACAGACAAGGTTCGCCCGGTGGAAATCGTCGCCCCTAATGTCGTGACCCGCAGCTCGGTGGACACCCCTGTCCAAACCGGCATCAAGGCCATTGACGGCATGATTCCCATCGGCCGGGGCCAGCGAGAGCTCATCATCGGTGATCGCTCGACTGGCAAGACAGCCATTGCCATAGATACCATTATCAATCAGCGTGGTGGCGACCTCTTTTGCATTTACGTGGGCATAGGCCAGAAGGTGGGGAAGATTGCTCAGACGGTGGCTAAGCTGGAGGAGCATGGGGCTATGGAGCACACTATCGTGGTGGCTGCCAATGCTTCCGACCCTGCACCTCTTCAATACATCGCCCCCTATGCGGGTTGCGCCATGGGTGAAGAGTTTATGGCCCAGGGCAAGGATGCCCTGATTATCTACGATGACCTCTCAAAGCATGCATGGGCCTACCGTCAGATGTCCCTACTTTTGCGTCGGCCCCCTGGGCGGGAGGCCTATCCTGGGGATGTTTTCTATCTCCACAGTCGCCTACTGGAGAGGGCAGCCAAGCTGGACGCGGCGTTTGGAGGGGGGTCTCTAACGGCTTTGCCCATTATCGAGACTCAGGCGGGCGACGTTTCTGCCTATGTTCCCACCAACGTAATCTCCATCACAGACGGGCAGATATACCTGGAGAGCGACCTGTTCAACGCAGGCATTCGTCCCGCCGTAAACGTAGGCCTCTCAGTGTCAAGGGTGGGCGGCGCTGCCCAGACGAGAGCCATGAAACGAGTAGCTGGCCGTCTGCGTCTTGACCTAGCCCAGTACCGAGAGCTGGTGACCTTCGCTCAGTTTGGCACCGCCGATCTGGATAGAGCTACCAGGCAGCAGTTGGAGCGAGGCCAACGCATAACAGAGGTGCTGAAGCAACTCCAGTATTCACCAATGTCTCTGGAGAAGCAGGTGACCATCATGTACACCGTCATCAACGGCCATCTGGACGACGTTCCCATTCAAAAGATAAGAGATGCCGAGGAGGAGTTCCATCGCTTCATTGAGGCGCAGCACCCTCAAATCCTTAACAGGGTACGGGAGATCAAGGACCTGGATAGCGAAACGGCGGCTGCCCTGGTGAAGGCTATCGAGGAATTCAAGAAGACCTTCAGGATCTAGTAAGTTGGAGCGTCGCCTGACTATGTCGCCCTTTGATCCCTCTGGCCAGTCTTCCCAATTTGCGCTGCTGATGGGTTATGCCACCACAACTCTCAGCTTGGTCGTCGTTTCCAATCGGCTTCGAGACAGTCGGCGGGGTATAGAAGGGATTTTAGAACCGAGCAGAACCCCGGGCCAGAAAAGACTCTCGTCCCGCTTGCCTTGGTTCATAGGGTTTTCTGATTGGTTAGCCTTTTTTCAGCTCCTTATGCTTGGTGCTGTAGCATGGCGAATAGTATGGTCCACTTACGGCCAGGTGTCGTTGGTCTATGATGGATTTTTGGCAATTGCTACATTTATAAATTTCGCCGTTTTCTGGATCATCTTATTTATAATCGTTACATGGGGGCACGCCATCATGGAGAAGTTTGAGAAGAAGAGGCAAAAGTAAAGAATGCCCAGCGTAAGACAGGTCAGAAGGCGTATCCGCAGCGTACAGAATACGGCTAAGATAACCAAGGCCATGGAGATGATTGCGGCCTCGAAAATGCGCCGCGCACAACAACGCACCCTGGCCGGTCGCCCTTATGCCGAGAGGATGCGAGACCTTCTATCACATCTGGCTGCCCAACCCACGGAAGAGGACACTGTCCACCCCCTTCTGCGCTCCCGCGAGGTCAGGGCAGTAGAGGTAATCCACATAACCCCAGACCGCGGCCTGGCAGGTGGTCTGAACGCCAATCTTAATCGCAGGACAGGCCAATTTATCCTGGAGCAGCGGGTGCCGACAAAGGTGGTAGCAGTGGGCAGGAAGGGGCGAGACTTTATGATACGTTACGGTAGGGATGTTCGGGCGGTTTTCACTAACGTAAGCGATCGGCCAGCCCTCACCGACGTTACTCCAATAGCCCGGGTGGTAACGGAAGACTATCTGAATCACGTTGCCGATGCTGTCTATGTGGTGTACTCTCAATTTGTTACTACCACAGTGCAACGTCCGGTGGTCCAGCAGCTCATCCCAGTAAAGCCTGCTGAGTTAAGTGCCCAGGAGATGGTGGGTTACATCTACGAACCGGATACCCTGGGAGTTTTGGCTACCCTTCTTCCTCGCTATATAGAGATGCAGATTTATCACGCCGTCCTGGAGTCCATTGCCAGCGAGCAGTCGGCTCGTATGGTAGCCATGCGGAACGCTACAGAAAACGCCAAAGATATGATACAGAGCCTAACCATTTTGATGAACAAGGTCAGGCAGGAGACCATCACCAAGGAGCTCCTGGATATAGTGGGGGGCGCTATCGCCCTGGAGGGATGAGACATGCCCCGAGTAAAATCTTCGCCTTGGAATCGCAGGAGTAGCCTGATAATAGCGAGCGTAGCCATGCTGGCGGTGCTGCTCATATGGCAGTACGGTAAAAGCCCTGGGCAGAGGGAAGAGGAGTTTGTTTCCTTTCAGAACCTCACCCAGTTCTCTGACCAGGAGGTACGGTCTGCCTACCGTTTTGCAGTCGCCAACTTTCCAGGGTTACTTAGCTACATGCCATGCTTCTGCGGGTGTGTGTATCATGGTGACACTAACAATGGCGATTGCTATATAGACGGCTTCGATGGCCAAGGCAGGCTCCTCTTTGACCCTCATGCCGTAGGCTGAGGTACCTGCGTGGCCATCACCCTTGAGGTGATGCAGCTTGTAGAGAGGGGATCACAACCCGTTCAGATACGAGAGTATATAGATTCTTGGTACGGGAAGTGGGGTCCGGCCACTAACACCCCCCTGCCACCCCTCCAGTTGCCCAAAGAAAAGATTAGAGGAGGCACTAATGGCTAAAGGCAAAGTTGTGCAGGTAATCGGTACGGTCGTGGATGTGGAATTTCCGTCTCAGGAGATTCCTCTTCTTTTTAATGCTCTGGAGATACCCATGAACGGCGATCGCCTGATACTGGAGGTGGAGCAGCATATTGGAAATAATTGGGTGCGCTGCCTAGCCCTTGGTTCTACCGATGGTCTAGCTCGTGGGGTAGAGGTGATAGATACGGGCAGAGCCATTGCCGTTCCTGTGGGACGCTCTACCCTTGGGCGTCTCTTTAATGTTCTGGGCGATCCTCTGGACAATTTGGGTGAGGTGAAGGCGGATGAGAGATGGCCCATCCATCGTCTTGCTCCACCATTTGATGAACAGCAGACCACGACAGAGATGCTGGAGACAGGCCTTAAGGTAATCGACCTTGTAACCCCCTTCACCAAAGGAGGCAAGATTGGAGCCTATGGTGGGGCGGGAGTGGGTAAGACGGTTATCATAATGGAGCTCATCCGCAACATCGCCACCGTTCATAAAGGATTCTCCGTTTTCTCCGGTGTCGGTGAACGCTCCAGAGAGGGAAACGACCTGTGGCATGAGATGCAGGCCTCCGGGGTTATAAAGAATACCGTTCTGGTATTTGGCCAGATGAACGAGCCTCCGGGAGTTCGAGCGCGTATAGGACTCACAGGCCTTACCATGGCCGAATACTTCAGAGACATCGAGGGACAGGACGTACTTCTCTTTATAGACAACATATACCGCTATATTCTGGCTGGGATGGAGGTATCGGCACTCCTTGGGCGAATGCCCTCGGCCGTAGGATATCAGCCTACTCTGGGTACAGAGATGGGAGACCTAGAGGAGCGTATCACTTCAACCACGAAAGGCTCCATCACCTCCTTCCAGGCTATTTATGTGCCTGCCGACGACTATACAGATCCCGGCATAGTTACAACCTTCGGTCACCTGGATGCCGTAATAGCTCTGGAGCGCTCTATCGCTGAGCAGGGGCTATATCCCGCCGTTGACCCGCTAACCTCTACTTCGCACATTCTGGTTCCTCGTGTTGTAGGAGAGGAGCACTACCAGGTAGCCCGGGGTGTCCAGCAGGTGCTTCAGCGCTACAAAGACCTTCAAGACATCATTGCCATTCTGGGAACAGAGGAGCTATCGGAGGAGGATAAGCTGATCGTAACGCGGGCCAGGAAGATACAGCGCTTTCTGTCTCAGCCTATGTTCGTGGCCGAAGCCTTCACTGGGCGCGAGGGGCGCTACGTATCTACTAAGGAGACGGTCAGGGGCTTTAAGGAGATCATTGAGGGCAAGCACGACAGCCTTCCGGAACAGGCCTTCTACATGGTGGGCACCATTGACGAGGCGGTTCAAGCCGCCGAGAAGTTGCGGGCTGCGGGTTAGCAATCCTTGGCCAAAGTTGAGACTACCCACAGCTCTACAAAGTTTCTTATCTAACTTCAGGATAGCTCTACTGCTTTAGATTGCGTCGGAGGTATGTTGAGATCATGGCTACAATGCGCCTGGAGATCATAACAGCGGAACGGGTGGTTTATTCGGAGGAGGTTAGCGTCCTCGTTGCCCCCGGAATAGACGGCGAGTTGGGCATCTTGCCTCATCATGCTCCTTTGCTTACGGTTCTCCAGCCCGGAGAGATGAGGGTAGTGAAAGATGGCGAGGAGTCCTTCATAGCCGTCAGCGGCGGCTTTCTGGAGGTATTAGGTAATAAGGTAATTATACTGGCAGACACGGCAGAGCGCGCAGAGGAGATAGATAGCGCAAGGGCAGAGGAGGCTATGAAACGTGCTCAGGAGCGGGTACAGTCCAGAAGCGCGGATATGGACCTGGAGCGTGCGTTGATGGCCTTAAGGCGCTCCCAGGCTCGTCTCAAGGTAGCTCAGAGACGGCGAAGGGCGACCCCAGGGTCTTCTGGTTAGAGAAGGACTGCTGTTTCATATGACTCAGGGCTGGCGGGCGCTATCGAAGGAAGTTCTTGGTGGGATGGGAGGCAAAACACGAGGAGGGGAGTGGATTGATCCTCGGACCAAATCTTGCAATAGGCTTTAGGGGTACAAAAACCTCTTCTAGTGTGGTGTCTCTTTAGTTCTTTACAAAAATAGATACTCCATTACAGAGAGCACACCTCCTCTGGGGGCATATACCTTACCCCCTGGCCCCCTCTCCTGCAAGGAGAGGGGGAAGAGAGGAAATCTGGGGGGCACCCCCAGACCCCCGGACAAGGGGCAGAGCCCCTTGTCAATCCCCGCACATTATTCAACGAACTTCTGGTACAGTACACTAGAAGCTGTTGCAAAAGTCCCCAGTTATTGCTTTATTGGGGGTGCAGGGAGCAGAGCCCCCTGCCAGGGAGTTTGAGGGGATACTCCTCAAACTCCAAACCCGCCATGGGCGGGTGGGTGG
>JACQTT010000012.1 GCA_016210665.1 Chloroflexota bacterium
AGGGAACTTTTGTAGAAGCCATGCCTAACTTCAAAATCGTCTCAGACTTTAAGCCAACCGGGGACCAGCCCCAAGCCGTGGACAAGCTAGTCGAGGGCCTGGGCAAGAGCTATCGCCATCAGACCCTGCTGGGAGTGACCGGTAGCGGAAAAACCTTCACCATGGCCAACATCGTTGAGCGTGTGCAGAGGCCTGCGCTGGTTATTGCCCACAACAAGACCCTGGCCGCTCAGCTAGCCACCGAGTTCAAGGAGTTCTTCCCTGACAATTCGGTGGAGTACTTCGTCTCCTACTACGACTACTATCAGCCCGAGGCCTACATACCCCATACGGATACCTACATAGAGAAGGACGCCAGCATCAATGAAGAGATAGACAAGCTGCGACATTCCGCCACGCGGGCTCTCCTCACGCGGCGAGACGTTCTCATAGTGGCGTCGGTGTCCTGTATCTACGGCCTAGGTTCTCCCGAAGAGTATCACAGCTTTGTATGCTCCATTCGGCGAGGCGAAACGCGCAGCCGAGAGCGCCTGGTACGTCAGCTGGTTGACATGCAGTACGAGCGCAACGATGCCGACCTGACTCGAGGCCGTTTCCGCATCCGCGGCGATACCCTGGAGATCCTGCCCGCCTATGAGGAGGTGGCAGTACGCATAGAGTTCTGGGGAGACGAGGTAGAACGTGTTATGGAGCTGGACCCTCTGACTGGGGAGATTTTAGCAGAGCGGCAGGAGATCGAGATCTACCCAGCCAAACACTTCGTCACATCCCAGGAGAAACTTCTCCTGGCAATACAGGATATCGAAGTGGAGCTGGAGGAGCGTCTTGCCGAGCTGCGATCTCAGGGCAAGCTCCTGGAGGCTCAGCGCCTGGAGCAACGCACGAGATACGATATAGAGATGCTCCGGGAGGCGGGCTACTGTGGTGGGGTAGAAAACTACTCCCGTCACCTGGGCCGCCGTCTCCCGGGAAGCACTCCCTGGACGCTGCTAGACTATTTCCCGGAGGATTTCCTGCTGTTCGTTGATGAATCCCACATGACCATACCTCAGGTTCGTGGCATGTACCACGGTGACATCTCCCGCAAGCAGACCCTAATAGACTTTGGCTTTCGCCTTCCATCAGCCCTGGACAATCGCCCCTTAGCCTTCAATGAGTTTGAGGAGCGGGTGAACCAGGCCATCTACGTATCTGCCACGCCAGGCCCCTACGAGTATGAACATAGTCAACAGGTGGTGGAACAGGTCATTAGACCCACAGGTCTCCCTGACCCGACTGTCGAGGTGAAGCCTACCCAGGGACAGATTGACGACCTCCTCTTTCAGATTAGGGTCAGGGTAGATAAGGGAGAGCGTTGTCTGGTAACTACCCTGACCAAGAGAATGGCGGAGGAGTTGGCCGACTACTTGCGTGAGATGGGCATAAAAGCCTACTATCTCCATTCGGATCAACAGACCCTGGAGCGGAGCGAAATCCTCCGAGACCTGCGTCTGGGTGTTTACGATGTAGTGGTGGGCATAAACCTTCTGAGGGAGGGTCTGGACCTACCGGAGGTCAGTCTGGTGGCTATATTGGACGCCGACAAGGAGGGGTATCTACGCTACCGTACCTCCCTTATACAGACCATAGGTCGTGCAGCCCGCCACATAGATGGGCACGTAATCATGTACGCCGATGTGATGACTGATTCGATGAAGTTTGCTATAGAGGAGACCTATCGCCGGCGTAAGATACAAACGACTTTCAACCTGGAACACGGCATCACTCCCCAGGGCATACGCAAGGCTGTAAAAGACATCACCGAGCGTGTCCGAGCTATCGCCGAGACCAGAGCGCCTTATATGCTCGCTGGAGAGACGCCCAAGGAGGACGTTTTGAGGCTCATTAAGGATCTAGAATATCAGATGAAGACGGCTTCTAAGAATCTGGAGTTCGAGAAGGCCGCCCTTTTGAGAGACCAGATAATTGACCTTCGCAAGGTCATGGCTAGCTAGGGATATGGTCTCCGTGCAAAGGGGCCTCCCCAAGGTTACAGCTATTACCCTCCTCTTTGCGGTTTTGGTATTGGGAGGCTGTCAGCAAAGTGCCGAACTCGGCGACCCTTTACTACCCATCGGTTTCAAAGAGAGCGAGTTGCCCGATGTTGATCTCAATGCCTACGTGTATGCAAAGCAGGAGCAACCATGGCTGCTCTCCGCCAAACAGTTCAATAGCGGCTCTGAAGTAGCTCCTGATCTTCCCCCTCAGATCAACGTAAACCATATCGCTATGATAATGGGGCCTTCGTTGGATACCTTTGGCGGCATAGTGGACTTCTCTTCAGAGAAAGAAGCCTCACTAATATCCCAGCTCCTCCAAAGACAGGATCGGCCTCCCTGGGCTAACCTTTCTGGCGGGAAATTCTCCTTCGTCGTCGGCGAAGACGAGTGGTCTCAGAGCCTTAAGGATGCCCTGACTCAAAACCGTCGCGCCCATCTGCCCCAGAGGTTTCCAGAAATCTGGGAGTCTGTGAGTCTGCTGCCAACGAAACCGCCTGGGCGGCCCGTGGCCGCCGGGTTCTCACGGCTGGACACCCCCATATTAGAATCCGTTGCAACTAGGGCAGGCATTGAACTGGGTGAACTGACCCCGGCCCTGGGTTTTGTTAAACTTAGCCATGTCGCTTTTGCAGTTTACGCCGAGCATACCTTGCCACTTATCGAGAGGGTAGATTCTGCTTTTATTTCAGAATCGCTGCTGGGAGCGATACTCGTAGGTCGTTCTGAATACCCCGGCTTCATAGTTTCTGCCTCGTTGAGTATGCTGGGAAGCAGAATAGGGCTGGAGACGATTTCCCTGGGAGATACCGATGCTAAATACTTAGCCATGAACGACCTGCACGTGATAATGAAGAACAAGGGCAGCCTAATCTTAGCCGCAGTATCCACGGATAAGGCCGCGGCCGAGGCTCTGATGAAGAGCGCCCTTTCACGGTAAGCCCGTGTGGCTTTGCACGAAAAGTCCTTTTTCGCTTGTCATTGCGAGCGAAGCGAAGCAATCTCCTTCGTCTGAGATTGCCACGTCGTCCCGATGCCATCGGGACTCCTCGCAATGACAGAGTGATTTCAGTGCAAGGCTAGCTTGTGCCAATACCAGAGAAGAGGGCAAAATCGCATTGCGTGCAATTATAGCTAAAATGCTGTCATTTGACAGCGGTGAAGGATAGCTGGTAATCTTTACTTGAAGAAAAGTTTATATGGCGATTTAGGGAGGTGACCTATATGGCTGCTGTAACCAAAGAGACGGTTTTGGAGGCTCTAAGAGATGTATATGACCCAGAAATTCCGGTCAATGTGGTTGACCTGGGTCTTGTGTATGCCGTCGATGTACAAGACGGGGACGTATCTGTGGAGATGACTTTAACGTTTCCGGGCTGCGGTATGGGGCCGTATATAGCTCAGCAGGCCGAGTGGCGCGTCGCCGAGTTGGACGGCGTGGAGGATGTCCATGTGGAAATAGTACATGAGCCGGCTTGGACTCCCGACATGATAACTGAAGAGGGCAAGAAACTCTTGGGCATAGATTAGCTTGCCTCTCTTTGGTGAGACGAATAAGGAGACTACCCTATGAATCCCCAGGGACGGCCAGTCAATCCCCAACAA